>CAYNWJ010000041.1:7826-15783 GCA_964400815.1 uncultured bacterium | reverse complement strand
GATAACACTGCATATACCATTGATATACAGTGATATACGATGTTTGTTGCAATCAATTGACCGGATACTATTGAATTGCAATATAAAATATTTGTCATCAGAATAAAACTAATCTTGCATATAGCAAACCGTTAATGCAACTTTCCTTGTGAACGACAACGGAGAAAAGGGGATATGCCATGCCGAAACCACATGCAGCAATAGTCGGAGCGGGGCCCGGAGGCCTTACAGCCGCCATGATTCTCGCACACCGGGGATTCCGGGTGAGCGTGTACGAACGCGAAAAGCACATCGGCGGCAGGAACGCGGAGATACGCCTGGGAGAATATTCCTTCGACACGGGGCCGACATTTCTCATGATGACCTTCATCCTGCGGGAGATGTTCCGGGAAACGGGACGCGAGCTGGAGGACTATTGCGATGTGCGGCAGCTCGATCCCATGTACAAGCTCGATTTCGGTGACAAATGCGTCTGGCCCACGGCCGACCGAGAGCGCATGAAGGAGCAGATCGAAAAGCTCTTCCCCGGCGACGGCTCGGGTCTTGACCGTTTCCACGCCAAAGAGAAGGTGCGGTACGACAAAATGTATCCCTGCCTTCAGAAAGACTATTCAACCTTCAACGAGATGCTGAGCAAACCGCTCCGCAAGGCCCTGCCGCATCTGAGCCTCGGGAAGAGCCTCTATGGCGTCCTCGCCTCCTATTTCAAGAACGAGGACCTGCGCATCTCCTTTACCTTCCAGGCAAAATATCTCGGCATGTCGCCCTGGGACTGCCCCGGCGCGTTCACTCTCATTCCCTATATCGAGCACACCTACGGCATCGATCATGTGATCGGGGGCCTGTGCAGGATTTCGGACGCCATGGTCCGCGTGGCGAAGGAGGAAGGGGCCGAGATCCATCTGGAATCCCCCGTCAGGCGCGTCCTGGTCACGGACGGCGCGGCGCACGGTCTGGAACTCGAAAGCGGCGAGCGTATAGAGGCGGACGCCGTGGTGATCAACGCCGATTTCGGCCATGCCATGAGCACGCTTTTCGAACCGGGTGTGATCCGCAAGTGGACGCCGGACACCCTGAAAAAGAAGAACTACTCGTGTTCGACCTTCATGCTCTACCTGGGTCTCGACCAGCTCTTCGACGAGCCGCACCACCAGATACTCTTCGCGAAGGACTACCGGGAGAACATCACCGACATCGTAAATCGCAACACCCTGTCCGAGGACATGTCCATCTATGTCCGCAACGCCAGCATCACCGACCCCTCAATCGCCCCCATGGGGCATTCCGCCGTGTATGTCCTCGTTCCCGTTCCCAACAATCTCTCGCGTCTCTCCTGGGACAGCAGGGAGACCGCGGCCTTCAGGGAAAAGATCATCGACCGCATCGAGGAGCGGACGAGCATGAAGAACCTGCGGAAGCACATCCGGGCCGAGCTGGTCATCACCCCCCGCGACTGGGAGGACCGCCACGGCGTCTTCATCGGGGCCACCTTCAATCTCGGCCACAATATCAGCCAGATGCTCTATTTCCGGCCGAGGAACCGCTTCGAGGAGGTCCGTAACTGCTATCTCGCCGGCGGCGGCACACATCCGGGTTCGGGGCTCCCGACCATCTACGAGTCGGCGCGGATATCCTCGAACCTCATCGCGAAGGACCTCGGCTGAACGGTCATCGGAACCGCCCGTTCCTCCCCGTTCGCACGTGAAAGGTACATTCATGAAACGTCTCATTCAGGCGTGCCTCATTCTTCTGATGTCAGCGACTGTTTCCACTGCCGGACCGCCGCCCGGCAGCCAGCTCGAGCTTCGGGCATACGATCCGGCGGTCGATCCCGACATCGACATGTTCATTTCCCACTGGGAGGAATCCGTCCCGGTGCATATCTTCGGGAACATGATCGAACGCGCGATTTTCACACCCATCGAGGGGGAGGCCGTGAAACCCGAGAAGCGCGACGCCGTGCTGGAGCATGCCGGGCGGCTGTCCTACGGCAAGCTGCAGAAGCACAAGTCAACCGTGCCAGCCGTGCTCGAGGGCGAGCAGATCATCTTCTCCATCGAAGGCGGTCCGGCAGGGTGACGGCGGGCGGTGAAAATAGCCGAGATGAAGAGCGGCGTGGGCGTCTTCATGCCGGCGGGCCTGGAGTTCGTGATGACCAACACCGGGGAGGCACCCCTCACCATGTATCTGATCGTCGAGCCGGTGTCTCCCGGCTTCGAGCCCATCAATCACATGCTTGTCAAAGACGAGAACACCATCCCCATCGGCACCACGAAGAGCCACTGGAGCCACATTCTCCGGGTCTTCTTCCATGGCGATGAAGCGAAGCGGGCCTTCTCCACCATCACAGGAATGTGTCCCGTGTGGTTCGATCCCATGACTCTTGGTCAGCCACACAGCCACGGTCCCGCCAGCGAGGAGGTGTGGTTCGTGGTGGAGGGCGGGATCGTGCTTATGCTGGGAAAGGAGCTCAGGCGGATCGGCCAAGGGTCACGCCCAAAAGATTCCGCCCAACGGCATGACGCCTCATTCGAACATCAATGTCTCCGATTCCGACGCCACGCTCGCGTGGTTCATGCGGTACCAGCCTGAAGAGAGCGGCTGACAGCGCGGGCCGTGCGAGGGCCGGCGCCGGTTTTTCGGCCGCCGGTAATGCGTACCAGGAGACCGACAACTGAAAGGACAATGGATACCATGTGCGGCATTTTTGGATACATCGGCGAAGGATTTACTTTGCAGTTCCTCATGGACGGCATCCGGCGGCTCGAATACCGGGGCTATGACTCATGGGGCATCGCGTTGACGGGCGAGGCGGGCCTCACCATTCACCGGGCTACGGGGCGCATCGACGGCTGCCCGCCCGATTC
Source organism: uncultured bacterium (assembly GCA_964400815.1). GTDB lineage: Bacteria > Latescibacterota > Latescibacteria > Latescibacterales > Latescibacteraceae. The sequence goes on along the minus strand of CAYNWJ010000041.1, from coordinate 12,916 downwards.
CCTGCCCGTCTGCACGTACACCGGCGGCATCGCCCACACACGCTGGGCCACCCACGGCATGCCGAGCGTTGAGAACGCCCATCCCCACACGGACAATGATGGCTCTCTGGCGATCGTCCACAACGGCATCATCGAGAACTACCGTCCTCTCCGCGAAAAGCTCACCGACCTGGGCCACACATTCACGAGCGAAACCGACTCCGAAGCGGCCGCCATCCTCACAGCGCAGTTCCGGAAAGAGGGCATGGACCTGCGTCTCGCCTTCCTTGAAACACTGATCAGCATCGAGGGATCGTACGGGATCGCGCTCGTTTCCGGCGGCAATCCGGATGAGATCCTGGTGGGTCGGCTCGGCAGTCCCCTGGTGATCGGACAAGGGGACGGATTCACCGTGCTGGCCAGTGACGCCGCCGCGATCATTCCCTACACCCGTTCGGTGGTCTACCTGGACGACGGGGAATGCGCCTCCCTAACCCCGGGGGGATTCGAAACCTTCAGGCTGGACGAGACCCCGGTGAGGAAGAAGGTCGAGGAGCTCACCATGGACCTCTCTGAAGTTGAGCTCGACGGATATGCCTGTTTCATGGAAAAGGAGATCCACGAGCAGCCGCGGACCATACGAGACACCATGCGCGGACGCATTGACATGAGCAGCGGTTCATCCAAGCTCGGGGGAATCGACGACGCCGTCCTGTTCCGCAACAATCGAGTAAGGATCGTCGCCTGCGGGACGAGCTGGCACGCCGGTCTCATCGGGAAATACATGTTCGAGGGCCTGGCGGGGGTGCCGACCGAGGTGTCGTACGCCGCCGAGTTCCGTTACGCCCGTCCGGTGATCGAGCCCGACACGCTGGTGATCGCGGTGAGCCAGTCGGGAGAGACGGCGGACACCCTCGCAGCGGTGCGCGAGGCGAAGAGCGCCGGCGCAGATGTCATGGGCATCGTCAATGTGGTGGCCAGCACCATCGCGCGCGAATGCGGCCAGGGGGTGTTCCTGCACGCCGGGCCGGAGATCGGGGTGGCTTCGACCAAGGCTTTCACCAGCCAGGTGGTGGTGTTCACGCTCCTGGCGCTCAAACTGTGCCGGCTCCACGGCCGTCCTCTCCGTGAACGGCTCATCCTGATCGAGGCTCTTTCGAAGCTCGACGCCCTCGCGGAACGGACACTCCTGCTCCAAGAAACGATCCGGAAACTAGCCGGCGAAATTGCCGAATACGACAATGTGCTCTATGTGGGCAGGCTCTACGAGTATCCCCTGGCGCTCGAGGGGGCCCTCAAGCTCAAGGAGATATCCTATCTCCACGCCGAGGGCATCCCCGCCGCGGAACTCAAGCACGGTCCCATCGCCTTGGTGGACAAGAACATGCCGGTCATCGTCTGTGCCGCGCAGACCCAGCTCGTGGACAAGATGATTGCCAATGTCAACGAGATAAAATCCCGGGGCGGACGTATCATCGCCCTGGTCCGGGAGGGCGAGCATGGTCTCGACAGCCTCGCCGACCACCTCATACGCATTCCCCCGGTCATCGACCCCCTGGTTCCGGTGCTCGACATCATTCCGCTCCAGCTGCTCGCCTATCACGTGGCGACGGCGCGGGGCTGCGATGTCGACCGCCCCCGCAATCTCGCGAAAAGTGTCACCGTGGAATAACAAAGGATCAAACAAGTGAACATCGTTCTATTTGAAGACAATCAGTGTCCGAACATGCGGCCCGTGGGCCTGTTCCGGCCGCTGTACGATACATGCATGGCGGGGTAGACGCTCGGGGATGTCATCCGGTCGACCGGCCATGACATCACCGTGGTCGTTCAGAATCAGTTCCTCTTCGGTCGTGAACAGGCGCCTTCATTCGACTCGCCGCTTGCGGAGCCGCTCCTCTTCCTGAACGCATCGCTCCGGCCCGATGTCCGGTACCGGCGGAACATCGCCGACATCGCCGCGAACGGCGATCCCTTCATCGCGGTGAGCGGAAACCGCGTGTCATCCGCCCTCGTCCCCGCCGGGAAGGAGGTGCCGTCGCTTCTCGACGCCGACCGCGCCGGTTCTTTCCTGCTCGAATTGAATCTGCCCCTGGAGAGCGATATGTTCAGGACCGTCGACCGTCCCCACGAGCTCATCTCCGCCCACATGGACATGTTCGAGGAGAACATAGAGGCCCTGATCGCCGAAAACGGTTTCACGGAACGGGAACCGGGCCTCTTCACCGGGGAGAACGTGACTGTCGGGAAGTTCGTTTCCATCGACACGACGAACGGTCCGGTGGTGCTCGACCACGGTGTGACCATCCTCGATTTCACCTTTCTCCGGGGACCGGTATACGTGGGAAGGGACAGCCGGGTCATCGAACACGCCGCCGTCAAGGACCGGACCTGTGTGGGGAGTGGCTGCAAGGTGGGCGGCGAGGTGGAGGAGTCGGTCATCGAACCCCGTTCGAACAAGCAGCATCACGGCTTTCTCGGCCATTCTTTCGTGGGGAGATGGGTCAACCTGGGAGCCGGGACCTCGACGAGCGATCTCAAGAACACTTATGGCGAGATCGTCATGGATTACGGCGGCGGGAGGGCGCCTACCGGCATGCAGTTCCTCGGCTCCATCATCGGCGACCATACGAAAACCGCCATCAACACCTCACTGTTCACCGGAAAGCTCCTGGGAGTGTGCAGCATGGTCTACGGCATGGTGTCGACGAACGTTCCGAGCTTCTCCAATTACGCCCGCAGTTTCGGACAGGTCACCGAAATCGGCCCCGACCAGGTCATCCGCACTCAGGAACGGGTCATGGATCGCCGAAACATCGCCACCACCGACCGCGACCGGGAGATGATCCGCCGCGTCTTCAGGCTCACCCGGAACGAGCGGGTCATCCGCATGGACAAGATCACGTTCTGATGAGGAATCGGCATCCCCTCAGCCATCACATGTCGTCCTGTCTCTCCCGTGCGGGAGAGTGGGATATGTATCTTGAAAAACTTCCGGACGTTCATCTTCCCCGGAAGAAGCTAGGGTCAGCCTGCGATCACCTCACCTCACCCGCACCACATACACGCCGTGCGTCACGCCCCAGTCCGCCTCGACCGCCGCGCGGCCGGGATTGAGGTAGATCTCGTAGTCATTCCCTCCGACCGTCACCCGGACGCCCAGCGCCCCGTCGACCGTGCCGCCGTCCGCCGCGGGAACGGGGACCCGCTCGAAGCGGCTCACCGATGAACGGTTGATATATGGTTCGTACAGCACGCAGAAATCGGCGTTCTCCGCCCTGCGGCTGAGGAGAAGGAATTCCTTTTCCGGGGCGCGAAACTGCCGTGACCACTCGAAGCCGTGGACGGCCTCCATCGGGGCATCGTTCAGCACACGCATGGAAAGGTTCATCCGTTCGTCAGCCTGCCCCTCGGGAATGCGCCAGTCGGCTGAGAAACCGCTGCTCGTGACCGCAGAAGACAGGTCATGGAGCATGTCGTAGCCGTCGGCGCCGCCCAGGGGCCGGGGGTGCGGTTTCATGTCGAGACCGATGCCCGAAAGGCCGTTCGACTCGTCCGGAACGCCGTGGAACCAGCGGTCGTAGACGTGCTCTGTATCGGAACGCAGAAGGTCGAGGACCAGCACGGCGCCATCGAGCACGCTCACCGCCCGCCAGTGGCGGACCCCGGGATAGGCGCGGTCGTTGAAGGAGACCGCGGATGCATGATGCTCATCGTCGGCGTAGTGGAGCTGCTCCGAGGCGTGGGGCATGTAGTGATCCTTGAAATAGTCCTTCATGCCGGACTGGTTGCGGCGGTCCACCACCACGGTGGCGTGGGAGGCCGACTGTATCTGCCACTCGTGGTGGAGGTCGGTGGATCCCCACGGGAAATGCCCCGGATAGCTCTGGCACCGGTAGCCGTTGAAGAAGATGCCGAGCGAATTGACCGAGAATGAACCGCGATTGTCGGGAATGCCCCATTTGAACTCAGCCTCCAGGGTGGAATCCCCCCAGGGCCGCCGGAGGATGGTGACGCCGGAGTTGGGGAAATTGACCGACGGGGGAATGCCGAATTCAACCGTCCCGCCCCTGAGCGGCGGCGCCTCACCGTCGATGAGATTGCGCGAGGCCAGCGTGCGGTACAAAGGATCGGGATAATGCTTGGAGGCATCGAGGAACACGCCCGCGTACCGGTCCGGATCGAACGGCGCGCTCCACCACAGCGCCCCCCAGAGCAGGCGTTTGAGCATGTGGTCGTAGGTGTTCACACCCGCGCGGCGGAGCATGCCGGCCATGTGGAACTGCCGCATGGTGACATTGGTGTAGCCGTGCTCGTGGGCGATCCCGTCGGCCGTGGCGGCGCAGCGCCGGAGCTTGAGAACGCTCGCGTGGCTGGCCCAGGCGAAGGCCACCGAGGGTGCATGTCCCGTGGACAAGCCCGTGGCGAGGGCGTTCTTGGTGATGGCCTGCTGACGGTGCTGCATGCCCATGCGGTAGTCGGTCATCTCGACCGATATGGGGATGATGAAATCGTGTTCCATGCCCTCGATCATGTCTTCGGGAACGGAGCCGCAGCCCTTGAGAATGTCCCATGCCTCGGTGAGATTGAGCAGATACATGGCCTCCATGTACTTGGCGAACTGGACACGCCCCTTGTCGATGGTCTCGGTCGAGGTGTCCAGGTCCATCCAGTCCCAGGTGAAGTATTTCCCGCGGTACTGCTCGAGGATATGCAGCGCCGCCTCGCTGAACCGCGTGTCGCCGGTGATTGCGTGGGCCAGCGCCAGCGTGCGCGTCCCGCGGAACATGGCGGCGTGCCGGTTGGTGCGCCAGTCCCGGTCGAGATCGACCCCCTCGAAGTCCACGTCCAGATACTCGCCGCCGACCGGGCAGCGATGACGGTCGGGACCCTCGTATTTCAGGGGTGTCCGGTGCTCGACGCAGTAATAATAGGCCGCGGCCCATCCGGGACCGTCGGGAATGGTGAGGTCATCCTCGAGCAGCCGTTCCGCAGCCCGTATCCAGCCGTCGCCCTCGCGCTTTCCCCAGTCTGTGGTGCGGTAGCGCTCGCGCATTTCGGCCAGGCCCTCCCTGTCCATGAGGATGATCGGATTGTCCAGGTGCTCCGGC
>CAYNWJ010000041.1:0-7816 GCA_964400815.1 uncultured bacterium | reverse complement strand
ACGATAATCGGCAGATCGATGATGTCGCTCGACCGCAGGATGTACTCGTCCGAATCGGCGACGCCCTCCACGTTGAAAACCGGCCTGAACCATTCGGTGTAAAGGGTGGGAAGCTCCGCCAGCGCTTCGGCGGGCAGCCTGAGCGTGGCGGTGAAGCGGGCCGAATCACCGGCCGCCACCGATGCGCGCGGGGGCTCGATGACCGCGGAGCCGTAACGACCCTCGTAATGCTCGAGCCGCGGTATCACCGTGCGCCCGGCGTCACCGGTGTTGGCCACGACCACCGGATACTCGAACACCAGATCGCCGTTGTCCTCCGTCCGGGATGCATAGTCCACGCCGTTCCAGCGGATGTCCAGACGGCGCTTCGTGAGACGCAGGTCGCGTATCGATATGCGGCGGGTGGGCTGTTCGTCGGGATAGCCGCCCCTGACCGACCAGAGGTTGAAGCTCACCCGGGGACCGGCGGCCTCGAAATGGGTCTCCCGCACGATCTCGGGACGGCTCATCTCGAAGTGTATGGTCTGCCACCCCTCACGGGGGATGGTGATGTCGATGGGCCGATAGACGCGGCGCTTCTCGCCCGGACGCTCGACGAAGACCATGACCACCACGGGCCCGCCGCCCTCGATCTTCAGATCGAATTTCCCGAGGCCGTAGTCGAAGAACCGTTCTCCCTCCGGCAGGGGAAAGGAGAAGAGCACGCGGTCGTCGAGCGGCGCGTCCCAGACCACCGTTCCACCGGGCTCGAACGACAGCATGTCCGTATCGCCGTCGATCATGAGACAGGAGCTTTCGGTCATGGGAATGGCGAGATGCTCTCCCGTCCCGCCGCCCGAGCAGGACAGAACGGCGAGCGAGAGCAATGCTGCGAATGCGATGAGCTTTTTCATGGGGTCCTCTGGATGGTTATGATGAAAGATGGTGTATGTGCCGTAAACGTGCCCTTACAATCTCTTTCGGATCAGTTCTCAGTCAACGGTGGCGGGAACAAGTGCGTTACTTCATGCTCTCACGGCTCCATCGAAAGGCGCGCAGAGACTCGAAGGGCCGTCCAGGCACAATGCGGCCGGGACTGGAGGCTTCCATTCTTACACGGAAAATCCCATCATGTCCGGCGGGCAAATTCACTCCATTTTCCCCTTTCCCCGCCACAAAATAATACATAAACTTCCCATGACAATCCACAGTGAAATGAAATCCATCCCGAACGGAGACGAAATCCATGTACTTTCCAGCCGCAGTCCTTCTCGCGCTCGCGGCCCTCTTTCCGCCGGAAACCGCCGCGGAAACGGTCACGCGCTCCCTCGACGACGCCGCCCTGGAGGAACGGGGCATCCTGCGCCATTGCAAGCATTTTCCCGGCGACGGTGCCATACGGCTGGACGACATGCTGCTGGTGGAGGACGACGCTCCGGGGAACGGTCCCCCCGAGGGGTTCGATACGGAGGAGCGGGCATGGTTCGAGAAGCTCCACGCCGGCATTCGCATCAGGAAGGACCTGGTCATCGATGATCCCCGGGCCTTCGCCGGGTGGCTTGTCATGGACGGCATCGAGCACGAGAACAACGAACACCCGCTGCACATCAGCCTGAACGGCACGGAGTTCGAGCGCCTGCCCACGAAGGACGCCTTCCCCCTCGCCGAGCACTATTACCGCATCAACGAGAACAACTATTTCACCGACAACTGGTTCGTCATCCGGATTCCCGCCGGGGCGCTCAGGACGGGGACGAACACCTTCGAGCTGTGGACGGAATCGGAGGAGACAAGCTGGGAAGTGGTCGTGGCGGCGGCGCAGGAATTCGCCCGCGGCTCCGAAACCCGGACAGAGCACCCCAACCGCAGCGCAAAAAGCACCGACGGCGGCCGGACCTGGGATGACACGCGCCTGGGCTGGAAGAACGCCCTCGACGGTGAATACGCCATCCGTCTGAGCCTCGACCGGTACGTTCCAGCGGGCGAGTACGTCTCACCGGTGATCGACATCGCCGACGCCGGCGGCGGCCCCGCCATCAAGCGTCTGCTCGATATCGACGAATGCCGCATCGCATGGGACATCGATATCCCGCCCGAAACCACCGCCGCCGTCTCCGTCCGGTTCGGCCCATGTCCGGCGCCCGCCGCGGATGGGTGGTCGCCATGGAACAGCGTTGAAGGTGCGGAGGGCGTATTCCGCTCTCCCCGGGGCCGGTACTGCCAGTTCCGTGTGTCCATGAAGACCGGAAATCCGCTGGCGAGCCCGTCCATCGAAGGCGTCCGCATCGAGACGGAAACCACCCCGCGCCCGCCCGTGACGGAAGCGCTCGTCCGCCTCTCGTCCCTCGACAACGGCCGCGTGGTGCGCTCTTCATTCGATTTCACCCACGAAGATTTTACGGCGCTGGCGGATTTCCGCAAACGGTTCCGGCTGGACGAGCTGACCGCGGACGCCGCCACCGAGTTCGAAAAGCAGCTCAGGCTCCTTCGATTCGCCTATGAGATCCCCATCGACCGTTTCGATCCCCATGACTGGGACTACAACAACGTCCCCGTGCTCACCCTGGACGAGAACGGCCGCATCATGCGCCAGACCAACTACACGGGCCGCCGGCGCGACAAGCACTGCCTGTTCTCCAATTTCACCCTCATGGGCGCCTGTCTCGCCATGGGTTACCCGGCCCGCTACGTGAACCTTCAGACCGAGGGCCGCAAGCACGCCCACGAGGTCATGGAGGTGTGGTCGAACGACTACAACAAGTGGGTCTTTCTCGACGCCACGCGCGATTATCACTATTACGACCCCGCGACCGGCGTCCCCCTCTCCCTCACCGAGGCAAACGCCGCACTGGCCGGAATGGTCCCCGAAACCGCCGACTGGTACAATCCCATCTGGCGGCAGATACCCGACTGGTCCGTGCTTCTCGACGCCGACATCGGCTGGCGCGAGGGCGACAACGAATATTCCATCAGGGACGTGGCCCACGGCCCGCATCTCCTGCTCCTCAAGGGCCAGCTTCACATGGTCGTCCGCAACGATTTCGCCACCCGGCATCAGCTCGTGCCCTGGCGGCTCTCCGGTCACTGGGCGGGCAACCAGTTCCTCGGCTTCTACCGTGAGGGCGTGTTCCCGCGCAAGCGCGAATACGGCATGAACACCAGCCGCACCCAGGACTTCAACCCCACCCTCAATCAGGCCGAACTCACCATCGAGGAGACCACAACACCCGCCGTCCTCCGCGTGCACGTGGACACCGAGACGCCGTGTTTCGACGCCTTCATGGTGCGCCTGGACAGCGGCGAATGGTATCCCGTCCGGGCATTCTCATTCGACTGGCCGCTCCACGAGGGGCTGAACACCATTCGTGTCAGGGCGCGGAACACCGTGGGGGTCATGGGACCGGAAAGCAGGGCGGAGGTCGTGGTGGTGAGGTGAAGGGGAAGACGGAAGACATGACAGGGAATGTCCCCCTTCAGGAGGCGGGGTCACGGTCATCCTCGTCATCCACGTACCCGCCAACCGGCCGTCGAAAGATTTGCAGACACTGCTCCTCCGCCTGAGGCAGTGGCCACCAATCAACGGTCTTGCCGGGCTACCCGCACTGCATGCCGTCAGGTACGGCAGGAAAATATACCGGAAGGCCGTCCGCACATCGACAGATTTGTGGGTAAAAAACGTTTCGTGGAGCGGGATATCTCTGCGGAAAACACTCAGTGACGAAGACGGCGGGGATGCCGCTGCCGGCGAGTATCGGGTGTCCTCCATGATCATTTGCCGTTGAGCGATTCGATGATCTTGTCTGCGGGAATGACCATGTTGCGTTCGAACAGGACCATGTGGGACTCCGTGCCCGTGATGGTGGTCGCGTGATGGTGCTTGTTGTTGACCATGTTGTTAATGAGGATATTGCCAAGGCGCTCCCTGCTGCCTGCCGCGATCATGGCAATGATATCGTACCTGCCGGTGGTGTTGACCGTATAGACCACCTCCGGTATCTTGCTCAGCATGTCCATGCATTCGATGGGGTTCCCCACCTGCTTTATGCCCACATAGGCAATGACCAGCTCCGGGAACTGCTTGAGGTCCAGACTCGCATGGATTCGGACCTTGCCGGAATCGATGAGTTGTTTCACACGGTAACGGGCCGTGGGCTCGGCGATTTCCAGTTTCTTCGCCACGTCACGGTAGGAAATCCTCCCGTCCTCCGCCAGCAGTTTCGCTATTTTCAGATCCAGTTCGTCCATGTCACTTCCTCTCAATAAACAGCGTGGATATGATAGTCACTTCACGCCATGCCATCCGCGTCAAAATCATTTATGGCTATATTATATTTCACAAATGCGTATATCGCAATCGGTTTTGCGCATCCTGACGACGTTTATATAAAATATGTCCTATAATTATTACTGTTTCCGTAAATATATACCCCCATACATCAGACATTGTTAAACAACGGGCGTCTCATTACCTTCCGGAAACGCGCTGGTTCTTGAGCTGATTTACATACATCCTGAGACTCTGGGACTCGGGATTGATCTGGAGCAGTTTGTCGAACTCGGCCATCGCCCGCTGATAATCCCCCTGCTTGAGATACATGTTCCCCTGGCGGATGTGGTCGTGGGGATTGGAAGAGGCGAGTTCCATGGCCTTGTTGTAGTAGTTGATGGCATCGGGCACCGTTCGTTCGTCCTGGGCCAGGACCTGCGCCAGACCGAGCAATGCATTGGCGTTCCTCGGATTGAGGTCCAGAGCCTTGCGATACATCTTCTCCGCATCCTGGAACTGCTCCTTTTTTGCCAGCACCACGCCGAGCCGGTAATATCCGTCGTCGAACCCGGGATCGAGTTCAATTGCCTTTTCGAAGCTCTTCTGCGCCCTGTCCAGATTCCCGTCGATCAGCCAGGTGACGCCATACCCGATATGCGCGGGAGGAAGCTCCGGGTCCTTTTCGATCGCATCGGCGAATAATTCCCGCGCCCGGCCGACCTCGTTCCGCCCCAGATGAATGGACGCGAGATTGACACTCAGCATGGGATCGTCGTCTCCGAGGTCCAGGGCGAGGCGCCATTCCTTCTCGGCTTCGTCAAGACGGTTCATCTTGGTCATGACCAGGCCGAGGTTCTTGTGCCCCATGGCGAAATCGGGATTGAGCTCGACTGATTTTCTCAGGAATTTCTCCGCTTCCGCATAGCGCCCCTGATCGAAGAGCTGGCCCGATTTGTGGAAATAGGAATAGTAGTCGATGAACTGTTCATCCAGGGTCAGGAAATCGTCAAAGTCCACATTGACGAACTCCGGGATGTTCGCCGCCCGTTCCGGCGCCACGAAACGGGAAAGAAGGACCGGCGGACTGTCGTTGCCGTTCTCGTCCACATGGGTGAGAAAAAGCTGGGTCTCGTGGGAAAACACCTTCGACGAGAACACGATCCAGCGGCTGTTGGGCGACCAGCTGTGCCAGGAGTTCATCTCGTCTGTGTTGCATGTCATCTCCCGCGCCTCGCCGCCCCCGGCCGGTATGATATGGAGCCTGCTGTCCGGCTGAAGGAGCATGAAACTGTCCGACTGGCAGAACACCACCCATTTCCCGTCCGGGGAATATTTCGCGAAGTAGTTGCTTTTGCCGTTGTTCGAGGCGCCCTCCACGGGCTCCGGCTCCCCGCCTCTGCCGTCATCGAAGGGTATGCGGTAGAGATCGAAACGGAATTTCTCACCGCCGGTGAGGTATTTCTCGCACTGCTCGCGGGTGAGGAGAACGCTGTTTCCCACTTTCTGGAGTTCACCGGCCTTGCTCCGGGCGAACATGATCTCGTCTCCGCCGGGGCTCCATGCGGGATTGCTCTGGACATACTCATTGTCGTCGGCGCCGTCGAGCGCATCGAAGGTCCCCGTTTCACGGTCGTAGTATATAAGGATGCCCTTGAGCGGGAAAAAGAGCTGGGAATAGTACAAATCCTCGACCGGCACGAACACGGAGCGGTCCTTCACCGTGCTCACGGTATACCGGCCGTCGGGCGACACTTGGGACAGGAGACCGAACGTGGGCTCGCCGTCCGATCTGCGGTAGTCGCTCCAAGTGATGATGTTGTCCGTCGTCAGGGGGACATGGGGCTGGATATCGGCCACGATATAGGATCCCTTGTCATTGGCGTAGTCGACGTCCATTCCCAGGAAACGACCGTCATTGGAAAAGGAGTGACAGTTCCCGCACACGGGCAGGTCCTCGAGCATCACCCGCGGCGGGTCATAGGAGGAGATGTCACCCAAGCACCACTTGATGGTCTCCACGTTGTTGACAGCAAACTCGAACGGCAGGGTCACCGAGCGGTAGAAGATCGGCGCGTCAACCGCATCCTCCGAGGTCGTGATGTCGAAGCTCTTCCGCGAGAACCGGCGCTCGATCCCGAGAAAAGAGCCGAAACCGGATACGGTCACCCGGGCGGTCTTTTCCAGGGAGCGTTCCTTGATCTCCTCCCACACCTCGCGCGGAGGCGTCCACAGGAGGGAATCCGTTTCCGCCGTGACCGGAGCGCCGCCGTCGGCGAACGCGATCTCCACGCGCCAGATATCGGCATCGCTGGAATCCGCCCACACGATGGTCGGCGAGGCGATGTCCCGCGGAAACAGCGTGCCGTCGAACGGATAGGTCACCGTGAGAGCCCCCCCGCCCTGCCTGAAAACCACCGCGCCGAGGATGCCGCCGACAAGAACAACCGCCGTTAAAATACCAATGATCGATTTACGCATTTCACATGTCCTGATCTTTTCCTTGAAGCGCCGCCGCTTCGGTTTTCGATCCTCCGGAAGCTGGTCAACGTCCGGTCAACCGCCGTATGTACGATCGGGCCTCCCGTGAATCTGGATCGACCACAAGCGCCCTCTCGAATGCATCCAGAGCCTTTTCGCGTTCTCCGCGTTCATTATAGAGAACGCCAAGAGCGCAATAGGGTTCCGGGCGATTCGGCTCAAGCGCGATGGAGCGCTCGAACATCAGCCCGGCCTCATCCCGCTTTCCGGGCAGGGACGACAGCACTTTCCCCAGCATGAACGCGATGTCCGCATTGCGGGGTTCGAGCTCATATGCACGCCGGAAGACCGCCTCCGCCGCGACAAGGTCACGGCGGTACAGATGGGTGAATCCAAGCCCCCGAAGGGCTTCCGTATCGCGGGGCCGGGTGTCGAGCGCCGCCCTGAACGCGCCTTCCGCCCCGTCGGGATCCCCGGATTCCATGAGCAGTGTTCCCAGCCGAAGCCAGGCGTCGGCATTGGACCTGTCGGCTTCGACCGCGCGCCTGAACAACAGCAGGGCGTCATCCATCCCTTTCTCCGCGACGGCAATCGTCCCCAGGCCCACCAGGGCCGGATCGAACGCGGGATCGATGGCGAGGGCCCGTTCGAAATACCGGCGCGCGCCGGTCATGTCACCCGTATTGAGCAGCCGGGTTCCCAGGTTCTGGCAGGCAAGGGTGTCATCGGGATCGAGATCGAGGGCGGCCTTCCATTCCGCGACCGCTCCCGATGCCCGCCCGAGAGCCGCCAGGGCCGTCCCCAGCTTGGTACGGGCGGGAGCAAATGTGGGATTGAGGGAAATCGACCGTCCGAGAAGCTCCTCCGCCCTCTCGAATCGGCCCTGACGCATGCTCTGTTCAGCCATTCTGAACCACGAGTAATAATCGACGAAGTTCTCTTCCATGCCCATGAAATCGTCGAAGGCGATATTGACGAACTCGGGAATGTTCGCCGCCCGCTCCGGCGCCGCGAACCGGGAAAGCAGGACCGGCGGGCTGTCGTTGCCGTTCTCGTCCACATGGGTGAGAAAAAGCTGGGTCTCGTGGGAAA
>CAYNWJ010000040.1:2894-15825 GCA_964400815.1 uncultured bacterium | reverse complement strand
GGCGGAAGGAGTGTATGTTTCCGTTGGCGCCGGCATGGGGACGGTGCGGCCGAACTTGTCAGCGCATGAGATGCGAATCGCCTCTCCGTCGGTTCTGTCGAGATTGAAGATGAAGGATCCGCCGTCGGTGTAGCTCCCGCCGCGCGCGTTCCAGTATCGGTCGGCCACGGGGCAGATGCGTCCGTCCTCCCGTGACAGGCTGGCGAGAAGGGCGTCGATGGCCTGCTTCTCGGAACTGATGACACCCACCTGCACCGGACCGTCGGAAAAGGCGAAGACCTGGGGCCTGAGCATGGCGGTGTCGGTGATCCCCATGAGCTGAAAGCGCTTGTCCCTGGGAATGTTTCGCGCGATGATGAAGAACCACGGGCCGTCGGGAGAGCCGTGGATGTGCGCCGCCTGGACCGCGCGATACATGGCCTGTTTTTCCCCGGGGAGGCGGTCGAAATCGAGCTCGGTCGTGGGCGCCAGCGCCTCGATGATGTATTCGAGCGGATACTTGTATGTCCGGTCGAGCAGATCGAAGATGAGGGCCGCCACCTCGGTGTCGGTGAGGAACTGCGGGAAGATGTTACGCTGATTGAGATATTCCGTCACCGAATGGTAGTTCGCGAAATCGCCGTTGTGGACAAGCGCCATGTTCATCCCCGCGAAAGGATGAGCGCCGCCGGGATGCCAGACCCGTCCCTTGGTGGGATACCGCTGATGGGCGATCCAGACATGGGCGCGGAGCTCGTCGATGTTGTAATATGTGGTGATGGCCTCGGCGTATCCCACCACCTTGAGGATCATGATGTCCCTGCCCTGGGACATGACGAAGGCCCGCTGCTCGCCCAGGGATGAATAGTAGTCGTTGTTCAGTTGGAAAGCCGTACGGTTGACGAATTCGTCTTCGGCGTCGCCGCGGTCCATTCCCTCGAATCCCCATTCGGCCAGGAAATCATCGAGAACGGCTGCCTTCGTTCTCACGAAATAACGGCGGACATCGGGAGGCCTGACCTCGAGGCCCGGCACATCGCGCCAGTCGTCCACCGTCGCGAGTTCGGATGTCTCGACGATATCGAAATTCGGCGTGATGAAGCGTTCCTCCAGCTCGTTGCGGACTGCCGGATCGAGAAAGGCCACGTGGAGCATGCGGCAGGTGTCGAGCACCCCGCGGTCCACTCCCAGGTCTTCGGGGGTGAAACCCACCGCCGCGATACCGCCGCCCTTGCCGTTGCCACGGTTGTGCATGCGTACGGATGGTTCGTGGATGTGCCGACCGGCCACCGGCTCCGAGCAGCAGAAGCCCACAACGCCGCAGCCGCCCTCTTCCTCGGGCTTTCTCAGCGGACTCTCATGATCGGGTCTCAGGGACGCCCGTGATCGAATCAGGCGTTCTGTAAAGTCGCGGTTCGAAAACGTCATGATATGGCGTCATTCTCCATGTTTCGCTGCCGGTTCGGCATTGTTGTCGTAATCGAGGTGCATGAGCAGATCGGTCCTGCCGCGCAGTTCACGTACGCTCCCGAGCCCGAGGGCCTTCAGGAGGGCGACCAGTTCCTTCCTCCATGCCGCATAGAGGTTCACAAGGCGACGGGTCCCCCATTCCACTTCGATCTTGGTCGCGAGCGTGCGGTCCGTGGTGGCGATGCCTCGGGGACAGCCGCGTCCGCTTTCGCATTTTCCGCAGCGCACGCAGCCCAGGGCCACGAGTTCCACCGTTCCGATGACCACGCCGTCAGCTCCCAGTGCGATCGCCTTGGCCACGTCATGGGCGGACCTGATGCCGCCGCTCGCGATGAGGGTGATTTTGTCCCGGACGCCCTCGTCCTCGAGAAAGGCGTGCACCTTGTGAATCGAATATTCGATGGGAAGGGCGATGTTCTTCTTGGCGATGTCGGGCGCGGCGCCCGTTCCGCCGTAACCGCCGTCGAGATGTACGATGTGGCTCCCGGCTGCATAGCTTCCCACCGCCACCATGTCCACGTCGGTCGGTGTGGAAACCTTTGTCGCCACGAGGGCCCGGCGGTTTATGTGGGATATCCAGTCGATGTGCTTTTTGTGGTCCTCGATGGAATAGACACTGTGGAACGGGAAGGGGGAAAAGAGGGATATGCCCACGACCGCCTCGCGCATGCGTGCCACATCGGGGGTGTTCTTGTCGCCGAGAAGATGGCCGCCCAGTCCCGGTTTCGCCCCCTGCGCGTACTTGAATTCGACGATGGGCACGCGCTGGATCGTTTCCTCCCGGACACCGAAGAGGCCGGTGGCGACCTGGGTTATCACATGGTCGTCATAGGGCCGGAGGCGTTCCATATAACCGCCCTCGCCGGTGCAGGTGAACGTGTTCCAGGCTGTCGCCGCGCGGGCCTTTGCGAGCTGGGTCGAATTGCTTACCGATCCGAAGGACATGCCGCCGCCGTACCAGGGCACATCGATGGCGATCTCCGGCCTGCCGTCGCCCCGGCGATTGAGCGTGATGGAGGTGTCGATCTCTTCCTCGGGAATCTCTGGAACGGGGCCGTCCGGAAAGCGGAAACGCATGCGGTCGAAACCGCCGCCCGAATTGCCGACCCTGTACTCGTAGCCGTATTCGGCGGGAGGCAGTTCGCCGGATTCCGCCATCTTCCAGGTGGCGAGGATCATGTCCGCCGTCCACCGGAAGTCTCCCAACGCCTGCATCGCGGGATTTTCCTCGACACGGAGGGCTCCCTGTTCGCAGACATCGACGCAGTATCGCCCCGATTCAGCACATGCCGGGCCGATACAGACATGATGCTGAGGAGCGGTAAAATATTTGTATCCGTTCTTGAGGACATGGACCCCCTGGACGCAGACCTCAACGCATTTGCCGCAGCGGACACAGGCCGATGAGCGGCTGACGATGTATTTGCCGATCTCGTTCCTGAAGCGCGGCGGAGCGGACCGTACCGTACGGCTGACCATGGCCTGCCCGATGCGTGTCCGCATGGTCGCCTGCGGCAGCATGTCACCGAGATTGTTTCCGTGTACCGAACAATCCGCCAAAGGTTTCCTCCTCGATTTCATCGAAAAACATTGCGCGGCCCGTTTCGCCGCGAAGACGTCTGACCTCGCGCATTCCCATGGCACCCATGACCTCGATCAATTGACCGTGCCACGCGGCGATGAGGTTCGTCATCCTGCCTGCGGCATATTCCAGGTCCGCCTCTCCGATCTTGGCTGGGCATGAAATGTCCGGCCGGCATTCACGGCAGAGGTGGCATTCGAGGGCGATGAGGAACGGCAGGCTGACCGAGACGAGATCGGCCCCGCAGATGATCGCCTTCGCCAGGTGTTCCGGCAGGGCGATGCCGCCGCCGGCGATGAGGGTCATGCGGTCGCGAATGCCGCTTTCGACCAGGGATGTGTGAATCTCGCGGATCATGTCCGCGATGAAGCGTGGATCATCGACATCCCGCTGTGCGCCGTTACGGTCCGCAACGGCGTGAATGACCGGAATGCCCGCACCTGCGAGCTCGATCGTCCGCTCCACTCCAGCTCCGTCGAGAGGCACCCGGACGGAGACAACAGCTTCGGGGCGGCTGTTTACAAGTTTCTGTATGCGTTCCTCCACATCGGGAGAATCCGGCAGTTCATAGACGGACGCCTCGGGCAGTCCGTCCGGCCCGCCGGGTTCATCGTTCCCATCGAGCCGGAGCATGATGTTTTTACGGTGGCTCCGCAGATCGGTGATGCCGGGGGGATATACCGACTGCCGAACGGCTGAGAGAACACCGGTGCGTCCGGCCGCCGAAAGCGCCGCCTCATCGAAACCGGGAATGTAAAATCCATCCGGCAGTGAATCGATGAGGAGGGGCATGGGCGATGTGACGATGGGAGGGAGGGCTGCAGGTTCCGGGGACGTGAAATCGAGCCAGCCGGGCTTTGCGCCGATATCGACCGAGGTGCTGATGTATTCCCTGCCGTGAATGCCGTCGCGTGTCGGGCGCACGATCTCGGACATGTCCGTCCATATGGCGTCGAATCCCGGTCCGGTGAACCTGCCGCCGTACCCGGCCCCGGAAACGGGGATCTTGGCCGTTTCCGCCTGGAGCCAGGTGGTGCGGATGATGTCGGGTGTCCAGTAGTCGTCACCCAGGCGCCCATAGGCGGGGTTTACCGCCATGCACAACAGGCCCTTGGTGCAATCCTGGACGCAGGAGAAACAGCCCATGCAATCGAAGAAAAGCGCATCGACATCGCTCAGGTCGCGGATATACTCCATTTCCTGACGGTGACGGTCATAGATGCAGGCCTTCTTGACGCAGTTGTGGCATCGTGAGCAGTCCTCCCGCCAGTCCAGTACTCCATATCTGCCGATCCGGGGGCGACGGGGTGGAACGGGATGTGTTTCTATATGATATTTTTCGGGCATGATCGCCTGACGATTTGCTGGTTGGGGTTACACGCCGAGGATGCCGGCGAGAAGATTCTCGTGGCCGCCGCACATGATATGAATTCCCCGGACGCCGTCGATGGCGCGCAGGCGTTCGATCGTTTCCCTGCATGCCGCGATTCCTGCCGCGCGTTGTTCCGTCTCTCCGCCGGCTGATCGAAGACGCCCGATCGTTTCGTCCGGTATCACGAAATCGGTATACATTTCCGCGAGCCGGACGGCCTCCTCTGCCGATGTCAGCGGCATGACTCCTGCGATGACGGCGGTCTTTTCGGCAAGTCCCGCATCCCTGACGGCCGCCATCCATGACTCGAACCGGTCCGTGTCGAAAACCGCCTGGGTCTGTATGAACGCCGCTCCGGCGGTGATCTTTTTTCCGAGGCGGATGATGTTCAGTTCCAGGGGATCGGTCGAAGGATTGGCCGAGGCGCCGGCGGTCATGGCGAAGGTTCCCGCGATCGACGTCCCTTCGATGAGAACCCCGGACTCATTCATGACGTTCACTGCCTGAAGGAGCTGGATCGAGTCGATGTCGTGCACGTTTTTCGCCGCGGGGCTTGCCTCGATGGTCTGGTGATAGCCCGAAAGGCAGAGGATGTTCGGGATGCCGAGCGAAGCGGCGCCGAGGAGGTCGGATTGCAGGGCGATACGATTACGGTCCCTCGTGACCATCTGCATGACCGGCTCGATGCCCGCTTCGAGAAGAGCGTTCGATGCCGCCATGGACGATATGACCGGCCCGAAGGGGTTGTCGGCGACATTGACCGCTGTCAGGGCGTCGAGACCCCTGAACAGGTTCACGCCGTCACTGACATCCGTGCCGGCGGGAGGGAGGAATTCGGCGGTCATCACGAATGAGCCGTTGTCGATCGCTTTCGCCAGTTTGCCGGCTGGTTTCATGTGTATTGTCTCCGTGGTTGCGGTCCCGTAAAAGCCGTGGCGGAAAACATCGCCGCCCGCATGGGACCCGCGGTCATTTCGGTTCGGCCGCGGCCGTCGCTTCGATCGTGGCAATGAAGGAGCGAATGTCTCCGGCCAGCCGTTCCATTCCTTCGTCTGTCATGCGCATGACGGCGATTCGCCCTTTCCCGATGCCGATTTCATCCAGAAGACCGTCCACAGCCTCGGCGCGGCGTGCAGCCCGCAGATTGCCCTCCAGGTATCTGCAATCGCCTTCCGGGCATGTGATGACGGCGGCGGCGTCGGCCCCCGTTTCGAAGGCTTTCGCCAGATAGAGAACGTCGATCTTGCCGGAACATGGAAGACTGATTGCCTTGATGATGTCGCCGTTTTCGGAACGGAGTTCACGAAGGAGTTCGTCGGTGTCGATGCTTGTGGCGCAGGCGAAAAGATAGAGTTTCATCGGCTGTCTGGGTTGATGGTGCGCATTGCGTGTTACAGTCATCCGGGAAAACGACGGTACTGACGCGAAAGAGAAATATGCATCGGAACGAAGCCCGACGCGGTAAAAACGCCTCACCTTCTGCTCCGGGAGGGGTGAAAAAGTAAAAAAATCCCCTTCTCCGACATTGTGCCGTTATCGCAAAAACACTGCCGTTCATGCAAATAACGGTACACTAACAATGAAACAGGCGGTCGGAATATGGACGCAAGAGGAAGAGGGCGGCCTGTATGTCTTTTTCCGGTGCTTCAAATTTCCTCCTTGAAAATAACACGCGCGGAATGATTTCCAAACGGATTTTTCATAAATTTGGCGATTCGTTCCGATTGGTTGTTATAACATGATAATTATCAGAATGATATGTGAGAATTGTTGTGATGCATGCGATGGGGGGGTATCGGTGAGACCTGCCTGCATCTTTCCGTCGGGGAGATGATGATGCGCTCTGAGGCGGTTCATTCCCGATACAACGCGTCCGGCGTATTCCCGCAAACATTTCTTGGATGAGTGCCGGAAATTAAGTAAATTTATTCAATACCGGGCTCTTATGCTGTTTCTCCGGATGTTGCGCCATTTGATTCCCGGTATCCCGCGCGATTGCCGGCGCGTGAACCTTTTTTCTCTTTTCCCCGGGAAAGTGCAATGCTTCTGACCCAGGTGCATAACCTCGAGGAGGGCATGCAGATAGCCAAGCCCGTCTATGACGAGGAAGGCATGCTGCTTCTCGGACGGGGTGTTCCCCTGAATCGCTTTCTCATTCAGAGACTCGACCGTAAAGGGGTGAGAGCGGTCTTCATTTTGGACGAGGATACCGATGACATCTTTCCCCTCGACAATATTTCCGAAATGACCCGTGGCGCCGCGATCCGCCATATGAAAGAGCTTTTCGATTCCCTCCGCTCCGTGTTCATCGACATGAAAACCATTTCCAGAACGAGTGTCCGCGAGATGTCGGAGTCGCCGAAATTCAGGGCCGTCTTCGGCGACAATCCCATATACGAGAAGATCAAGCAGTCCGTTTCCTCCATCGTGGAGGAGGTCATGAACGAGGAGGTGAGTCTCGGGCTCAGCTCCATCAAGTCATTCGACAATTACCTGTTCCAGCATTCCATCGATACGACTGTCTTTGCCGTGCTGATCGGCAGGCGCATCGGTCTCAGCTCCAAACGCCTTCAGGAACTGGGGATGGGGTGCCTGCTTCACGACATGGGCATGATCTTCATACCCCATGCGATTGTCAACAAACCGGACTCGCTCACCGATCATGAGTTCGCCATTCTCAAGACACACACATCGATGGGCTATGAACTGACCAAGGATGTGGCGGCCATCGGCGTTCTTCCCCCGCATGTGGCGTTCCAGCACCATGAACGGCAGGACGGTTCGGGCTATCCGCGTGGATTGCAGGGCTCGAACGACATGAAGATCACGGGGAAGTCGCGGTCCATTCATCTGTATGCCGACATCTGCGCGGTTGCTGATATGTACGATGCGCTCGCCTCGAACCGCCCGTTCCGGAGGGCGCTGCCTCCCTCCGAAGCCATCGACATGATGCGTACGATGTCGGGAAACCTCATCAACAAAATGGTGTTCGATGTCTTTTATTCCTTCGCGCCGCCATTTCCTGTGGCGACGAACATCAAATTGACGAGTGGTGAATACGAATCTTTCAAGGGCGTGGTGGTCAGGCTCAATCCCGTGAACCTCTCACGCCCGGTCGTACGGCTTCTGTACAACGCCGACGGCCGCAGGATCGACCCGGTCGAGATCGATCTGTCCCACAGGGTGGATATAAAAATACAAGCTTCGATACTGTGATCAAACGCAGCATGAAAGGACAGTGGAACATGCAGGACAGAAGGGGATTTCTCAAGGGTTTGTCGGTGGGGAGCGCGGCGTTTGCCATGGGTGCTTCGGCCGTTTCGGGACAAAGCGAGGCGCGGCTTTTCGGCGGCGGAAAAAGCGAGGTGGCGCTGCGCCGGGCCACTGAGGGTAACCGCAGGGAGATGATTTACGATTCCCTCAAACCATTCAAGAGCGAAATAGAACGGGCGATCGGGGACAGACGGGTGGTGATCAAGGCGAACGCCGGTCTCGCCCAGCCGCGTTATGCGATAAATTCCACCCACGCCGATCAGCTTCGCGGCATCCTCGATTTTCTCTCGGATATCCATGGTCGCGAGGTCCTCGTCACCGAGGGGACGGCGGGGGCGAAATGCAGTGCGTTCGAGGGATTCGAGAACTACGGCTACATGCCCCTCGAAAAGGAATACAATGTCCGCTTCATCGACGCCAACGACCAGCCATACACGCTCCAGTGGATCAGGGCGGCGAAACACCGTCCGCAGGCCATCAACATCATCGATCTCTTCCATGACGACGATGTGTATCTCATTTCCGCGGCGCGCATGAAGACCCACAACGCCGTCGTGGCGACCTATTCGCTGAAGAACGTGGCCATGGGCTCGCCGGTCTGCCACTACAAGGAAACCAACAACGACCAGGCCAACGAGAAATACAAGATGCACGGCGGCGAGGGCCAGAGCGGCGGCAGGGAACTGAGCTACAACATGTTCCTTCTCGCGCAGCTCGGGGTCAGGCCCGATCTTTCGGTCATCGACGGCATCGTGGCAATCGAGGGCGACGGTCCCTGGGGCGGGGAGCCGGTCGATCACGGTGTGATCGTGACCGGCACCGACTTCGTGGCCGCAGATCGGGTCTGCACCGAGCTCATGGGCATCGATCCCCGTCTGATGAAATATCTCGAATGGTGCTCGGACGCCGGCATGGGGGCCTTCGATCTGGCCGATATCGATGTCAAAGGCGCCGATTACAAACAACTTGTGAAAAAATACAAACTGAACAAGAATTTCGACTGGCAGGTCGAATGGATATACGAGAATTGTCCGGAGGAGATGAAATAAGCCGGCGGCGAACCGGTGCGACTCCGGCCCGAACACGACACCACTACACACGGGGAGAACACCATGCGTCATGTACCGTCCGAAGCCCGATACGATTCCATGGAATACGCCCACTGCGGGAAGAGCGGGCTGAAGCTGTCGAAGATCGCGCTCGGTCTCTGGCACAATTTCGGCGGAGTGGACGTCATGGAGAACAGCCGGGCGATGGTCAGGCGGGCTTTCGACCTGGGCGTCACCCACTTCGACCTGGCCAACAACTACGGTCCCCCGCCCGGATCGGCCGAGGAGACGTTCGGGCGCATCATCGCCGCCGACCTCGCCGGGTATCGCGACGAACTCGTCATCTCCTCGAAGGCCGGCTGGCTCATGTGGCCGGGACCCTACGGCGACTTCGGTTCGCGCAAATATCTCCTCGCCAGCCTGGACCAGAGCCTGAAACGCATGGGCCTCGAGTATGTTGACATCTTCTATCATCACCGCCCCGATCCCGATACACCGCTGGAGGAATCCATGGGGGCGCTGGCCACTGCCGTCAGGCAGGGGAAGGCCCTCTATGCCGGCATATCCGCCTATCCGCCGGAGTTGACCCGTAAAGCCGCGGAACTCCTCCGGGACATGGGGACCTCCTGTCTCATCCACCAGCCCCGGTATTCCATGCTCGACAGGACCATCGAGGACGGGCTCCTGGACGTGCTCGGCGATGAGGGCATCGGCTGCATCCCGTTCTGTCCCCTGGCGCAGGGGCTTCTGACTGACCGTTATCTGGAGGGCATTCCCGAAGATTCCCGCGCCGCCAAGTCCCACGGTTTCCTCCAGAAGGATGTCATCACGAGGGACCTCCTCGAAAAGATCCGCGCCCTGAACGATCACGCCGCCGGGCGGGGCCAGTCGCTGGCGCAGATGGCGCTGGCCTGGGTGCTCAGGGACGGGCGTGTCACCACGGCCCTCATCGGCGCGAGCAGGGTGTCCCAGATCGAGGCCAACGTGGCGGCCCTCGACAACCGTTCGTTCAGCCCGGATGAACTCGAAAAGATCGACGGTATTCTCGGCGGGTGAAGACAGGACATATCACGCGGAAACGAAAGGACCGATTTCATGGAATGGATCAATCCCCCCGAACACTGGCTCATGGGCGGAGACACGATCACAGCGGAAGCCTCGCCGGGAACCGATATATGGCGTCAGCCCGGAGAGGGCGGCATCCGCGACAACGCACATTTTTATCACCATCCGGTCGAGGGCGATTTTACCGCCGTGGTTACGGTGGACGGCTCGTTCAACGGGCTTTTCGACCAGGCGGGAATGCTCGCCCGTCTCGATGAGCGGACCTGGCTCAAATGCGGCATTGAGTTCGTGGAGGGAAAACGGTATGCCAGCGCGGTCATGACCCGTGAGTGGTCGGACTGGTCGCTCACCCCGCTGCCCGATTCGGGGCCGGTATTCTTTCGCCTGGAGCGCCACGGCCCCCTGCTCAAGGTGTTCTGCGCCGCCGAACCGGGCGGAGAGCCCGTGATGATCCGCAAGGGATATTTCACCGAAACCGCAGGGTTCTCGTGCGGTCTCATGCTCGCCGCTCCCCGGGGCGGTGGATTCGAGGCAGTGTTCAGGGGATACCATGTCGAGAAAACAGCACCATGAACCATCATTGGACGATTCGACGGAAGGAGAGACAGCATGCACACCCTTCGATGGGGAGTTCTGGGCGTTTCGAAACATTTCACCATGCGCGTGTTTCCGCCGCTCAAATGCTCGCTGACCGTCCGGTTCCGGGCTATCGCATCACGGGATGCGGACAGGGCGAAACAGACGGCGGATTCCCTCGGCATACCCGCAGCCCACGGCTCGTACGAAGCGCTCGTGGCCGACGATTCCATCGACGCCGTCTATATCCCCCTGCCGAACAACCTCCACCTGGAATGGATCAAAAAGGCCGCCGACGCCGGGAAGCATGTGCTCTGTGAAAAACCGCTGACCATGAACGCCCGCGAAGCCGAAGAGGCGGTCGAATACGCCGATTCGAAGGGTGTTCTTCTCATGGAAGCCTTCATGTACCGTTTCCATCCCCAATGGCGTCATGCCGCCGAACTGGCGCAAACGGGCAACATCGGTTCGCTCCGGGGAATGCAGACATTCTTCAGCTACAACAACACCGATCCCGCGAACATCCGCAACCGTCCCGAAACAGGCGGCGGAGGAATCTACGACATCGGCTGCTACGCTGTCTCCACGGCCCGTTTCATATTCGGCAGGGAACCGTCGCGGGTGATCTGCCTCGCCGAGCGTGATCCCGATTTCGGTGTGGACCGTCTCGCATCGGCGATACTCGATTTCGACGGCGTTCATGCGGTGTTCACCGTCGGCACCCAGACCACGCCGTTCCAGCGTGTGGACATCACCGGTTCCAGCGGCCGCATCCACATCCATGTGCCCTTCAACACGCCGAACGACGTTCCCGCCGGCATGACCGTGGTGACCTCCGTGGGAGAGCGGCTGGTCCAGTTCGAACCGGTCGACCAGTACCGGCTCCAGTTCGAGGGTTTTTCGGCGGCGGTCCATTCCGACTGTGGAACACCGATCCCGCCTTCCGACGCACTCGGCAACATGCGTGTGCTCGACGCCCTCTTCCGGTCGGCGGAGTCGGGTGAATGGGAGACGGTGTGATGAACGGCCGGATGTCTGCGAACAGAACAGGAAGGTTGATTGCATGTATTATTTGAAAAGAATCACAGTATTGTTTGTTGCAGCAGTTGTTATCGTGTCAGGATGTGCGCGGCAGAAGGCGCGTGAGACAGTACAATCCTCCCGGAGGATCGTCTCATCGCCCGCCGTTTCGGGGACACCCCTTCCTTTCGATGACGCCGTGAAGAAACGCCGTCTCGACAACGGCCTCACCTATTACATCCGCGGGAACGAAAAACCGGAAAAACGCATGGAGCTACGTCTCGTGGTCCGCGCCGGTTCTGTGCTCGAGGATGACGATCAACGGGGACTCGCCCATTTTCTCGAGCACATGGCGTTCAATGGTACGAAAAATTTCGAGAAACAGGAGCTTGTGGATTATCTGGAATCCATCGGGATGCGTTTCGGTCCCGACCTGAATGCCTATACGAGCTTCGACGAGACCGTGTACATGCTCCAGGTGCCCACCGACGATCCCGAAATCGTGGCCAATGCCTTCCAGATTCTCGAGGACTGGGCGCACAACATGTCCCTCGACGCGGAGGAAATCGAGCGCGAGCGCGGTGTCATCATCGAGGAGTGGCGGCTCGGGCGCGGCGCCGAAGCCCGCATCAGGGACGAACAGTTCCCCGTCCTCTTCAAGGGATCGCGCTATGCGGAACGCCTTCCCATCGGCAGGCTCGAAATCATCCAATCATTCGAGCACGAGACCCTGCGGCGGTTCTACCGCGACTGGTACCGCCCGGAACTGATGGCCGTGGTCGCCGTGGGTGATTTCGACTCAGACAGGATAGAGGAGCTCATCAAAACCCACTTTTCGCGTATCGAGAATCCCGCCGATCCTCCCGAGCGCAGGGTCTATCCCGTTCCGGACCACGAGGAGACCCTGTTCGCGATTGCAAACGATCCCGAAGCGACGGGTACGCGCGCGGGCATATACTACAAACACGATGTGCGGCGGGAGGAAACCGAGGAGGACTACCGCCGCTCGATTGTCGAATCCATCTATAACGCCATGCTGAACACCCGGCTGACCGAGCTCACCCGCACCTCCGAACCGCCGTTTCTCTACGGCTATTCGGGCTCGGGACGCTTCGTTCTGTCGAAGGATGTCTATATCCTGGGAACCGGCGTGCAGGACAACGGCCTCGAGCGTGGTCTCGAAGCCCTCTATACCGAGGCCGAACGCGCCGACCGCCACGGTTTCACATCCACGGAGCTCGAACGCATGAAGAGCGAGCGCCTGCGAGCCATGGAACAGGCCTACAACGAGCGCGACAAGACGGAATCGGGGGCCTATGCGGGCGAATATGTCCGTAATTTCACCGTAAATGAACCGGTGCCGGGCATTGAAAAGGAATACGCCATGTACCGTGAGTTCATGCCGGGCATCACCCTCGAGGAGGTCAACAAACTCGCCGGCCGGCTCATCACCGACGGCAACCGAGTCATCATGGTGAGCGCCCCGGAAAAGGAAGGCCTGGACATCCCCGAGGTCTCCCGCGTTGCCATTCTCGACGCCGACAA
>CAYNWJ010000040.1:0-2884 GCA_964400815.1 uncultured bacterium | reverse complement strand
GATGCCATTCGGGACATTCTCGCGGACGTGGAGGCGTCCGGGATCGAACCATATGTGGACGATGTTCCGGACCAGCCCCTCGTCGAGAGACCGCCGGCCCCGTCACGGGTGATCGAAGAACGAACGATCGATCCCATCGGCGTAACCGAATGGCGGCTCGAAAACGGTGTCCGGGTCGTGCTCAAGCCCACCGATTTCAAGAATGACGAAGTGCGCTTCACCTCATACAGTCCAGGGGGAACGTCCCTCGTGCCGCGCGACGAATATATTGCGGCGGAAACGGCGGCTTCGGTGCTCACCGCGGGAGGCGTGGACGGTTTCTCGCGCAACGAGCTCGACAGGAAGCTCGCCGGAAAGGTGGTGAATGTCTCGCCCTGGATCGACGAGCTCGAGGAAGGAATGTCGGGGGGTGCGTCGCCCGACGACTTGGAGACCATGTTCAAGCTGATCCATCTCTATTTCACCGAGCCCCGGAAGGACGAAGAGGCCTTTCAGTCCTATGTGACGCGCATGCGCGGATATATCGAGAACAGGAACGCCCGCCCCGAGACGGCGTTCCATGACACTCTCGGTGTCACCCTGTCGGGCTATCACTACACGGCCCGTCCCTGGACGAAGGAACTGCTCGGTGAGATGGACCTCCAGGAGTCCTTCGACATCTACCGGGACCGTTTCGCCGACGCGGGTGACTTCACCTTCTTTTTCGTGGGCGCTTTCGACATCGGGACCATCAGGCCTCTCGTGGAAACATGGCTCGGCGGTCTTCCCGCCACCGGCCGCGAGGAGTCATGGCGCGACACCGGCGCGGAGCCTCCCGATGGTGTGGTGGAAAAGACGATCCGCAAGGGTATCGAACCGAAAAGCATGGTCAGCATCGTCTTCACGGGGGAAATCCCCTGGTCGCGTGAGAACCGTTACATGATCGGGTCGATGACGCATGCCTTCAGGATCAGGCTCAGGGAGCTTCTCAGGGAGGACATGGGCGGCACCTATGGCGTGGGTGTCTCCCAGTCAGTATCCCACTATCCCGACGAGGAATGCCGCATCACCATTTCATTCGGCACAGCCCCGGAGCGTGTCGATGAGCTGACGAAGGTGGTGTTCGAGCAGATCGATATTCTCAAGGCGGACGGCATCGACGAGTCATACCTGGGAAAAGTCAGGGAGGCCCAGCGGCGCGAGCGCGAGCTGAACCTCAAGGAAAACAATTTCTGGCTGAACATGCTCCAGGTGTATTATTATCATGATGAGAATCCCGTCGATATTCTCGCATTCGATGCTCTGATCGGAACACTGGACAGGGACGCCGTGCGCGACATGGCGCGTCGCTGCTTCGACACGAACACCTATGTCAAGGTCGTCCTGCTTCCCGAGGAATGACGGTCCCCGGGCGGCGCCTCCTTGATAATCGAACGGGGGAGAGGGCATGAGGCGCTTTGCCTGTTTTGCACTGACGATTCTGGCTTTCACCTGCGCTATCGGGTCCGTCCGGGCGCAGGAGGGGCCGGAGAATCCCGTGGGGCTGGAATTCGAGCCTGACGCCGCGCGGATCGACATGGTCACGGGGACCACGGTTCCCGCGGTTTCGTTCGCCGTGCGGGGAAGCATCGAGTTCTATTCCGGGCGGCTCGATTCGCCGGAGGATTTCGTCCGGTACTACCACGACGGCCCCCGTACGGTCCCCGCTGCGAACCTGCGCTCCATGGAAAAGTTCAAGCGCTCGCACTCCCAATGGCGTCTGCGCATGACCACGCGGAGGGATTCGCCGCAGTATATACCGAGGGTGTACAGTCTCGCGGTTTCGTTCGTTCCGGCTGATGAACAGGGGCAGCCGGCGGGGGGGCGTGTCCACCTTCCCCTCGATGATCTCCGGCTGATCGAATGGGAGAAGGGAGGCGGCGATGACTAGGAGGCGATTCGATTCGGAAACACAAACCGGAACCGCCGCTCCGAAGGCCGCTTCACGGAAAAACGGCGGGCTTGCCACACGACGGACCGTGCTCACGTCAGGCATCGCCGCGGCCGCGGTTACAGCGGCATCAGCCCCGGAGACGAAGGCAGCCCTGCGGCCCAAAGCCCCCGGAGAAACGAAGGTCGTGGCGATCATGGGGCACGACGCCATGCACAACGGTGTGGCCTATGAAGTCTATATACGGCGCATTTTCAGCTCGAAGAAGGACTGGCGTCTCATCTTCTGCCGTTCGAACAAGTATTTCACGCCGGAACTCATTTCCGACGCCGACCTGCTCATGACCTCGCTTTTCGGCGGCCCCGCGACAGATCATATCGAGGGCATCGCCGAGGAGATGGAGCGGCCCCGCGAGCCGCTCTGGAACGACGCCATGGTGGAAGCGGTCGTGCGTAATGTCCGCGGGCGCGGCATGGGGTGGATGCCCGTTCACAACGCCATCTGGTTCGGCAGGACCGAGCTGGAGGAGCTTTCCGGGACACGCCCCGTTCTCCACCAGGAGATCCAGCCGGTCATCCTCAGGGAATTCAACCAGCGTCACCCCATAACAGCGGGGATGAAGGATTTCTTCATCAATATCGACGAACAGTTCGGCGTGGAGCTCACCGATCCCGGAAACACCACGATTCTTTTCAGGACCCGCGCGGTCCACGACAGGAACGACGCCATCGGCGGCTGGTGCCTCGAACGGGGGAAAGGCCGCGTGGCGGGACTGCTTCCCGGCCACGAGCACTGGTGCTACCGTATGCCGGAATACCAGGAGATATTCTGGCGGGCGGCGCACTGGGCCATGAATCGTGAAATTCCATCATATCCCGGATAAACGCCCGGGAACCGCGAGTGCGCTGTTGACACAGCACGAAACCGGAGGCGATGACATATGGGTCTTTTCACACCGCGAAAGAGACGGGTTTT
>CAYNWJ010000039.1:11079-15825 GCA_964400815.1 uncultured bacterium | reverse complement strand
ATAACCGGTATTAAAAAAAGACCGGTGGTAACCACCGGTCTTTTTCACGCGTCCGTACCATGCCGTCAGGCCACGGTGATTCCCGTATCGGCGTACACGTCCTGGATGGTGTTGAGGAGCGCGGCGCCGTCCTTCATGGACTTCTGGAAAGCCTTGCGTCCCGAGATGAGCCCCATGCCGCCCGCGCGCTTGTTGATGACCGCCGTCCGGGCAGCGTCCGCAAGATCGTTGTCGCCCGAGGCGCCGCCTGAATTGATGAGACCCGCACGGCCCATGTAGCAGTTCGCGATCTGATAGCGGGTGAGATCGATGGGATGTTCGGTGGTCAGCCCGGAATAGACCCTGTCGTCGGTCTTGACGAATTTCAGATCCCGGAAGCCGCCGTTGGTCTGCGGCGCCTTCTGTTTCACGATGTCGGCCTGGATGGTGGCCGCCAAGTGGTTGGCCTGGCCCGTGGTGTCCGCGGCGAGGTGATAGTCCTTTTCCTTCGTCTTGAATGCCGGATTGCGGAGATAGGCCCACAGGACGGTCGCCATGCCCAGGTCGTGGGCCGCCTCGAAGGCCTCCGATATCTCCTGTATCTGGCGGGAGGACTCTTCGGAACCGTAATAGATGGTCGCTCCGACCGCCACCGCCCCGAGATCGAAGGCCTGCTCCACGCTCGCGAAGAGGATCTGGTCATGGGTGGTGGGATAGGTCAGAAGCTCGTTGTGGTTGATCTTGACGATGAAGGGAATACGGTGCGCGTATTTGCGGGAAACCGAGCCCAGCACGCCCAGGGTCGAGGCCACCGCGTTGCAGCCGCCCTCGATGGCCAGCCGCACGATGTTTTCGGGATCGAAATACATCGGGTTCGGCGCGAAGGACGCACCGGCCGTGTGTTCGATGCCCTGATCGACGGGGAGGATGGAGAGATAGCCCGTTCGGGCGAGACGGCCCGTGTCGAACATGTGCTGCATGTTTCGGAGAACCGCCGGAGGCCGGTCGGTCAGGGATACCACCCGGTCCACGAAATCGGGCCCCGGAAGATGAAGATTCACCTTCGGAATCGTGGTGCAGGTATGTTCGAGCAGATAGCGTGCGTCATCGCCGAGCAGTTCTTTCAGGCGTTCGTTCATGACATCCTCCTCACGTCCTGTGTTCCCGTCATGCGCCGCCTCTCCCGGCTGGTGCGGATGAAGACGGCGCGCTTCTGCCGCGAATTCCCGTCAGGGAGTGAAATCCATGTCGGGCGTCAGCGCTTCGGCAAATCCCGCCATGAGCCTCGCGGCGTTTTCCGCGTCCGCCAGGTCGAGGGTCTCGACCGGCGTGTGCATGTACCGCACCGGAATGGAGACCAGTCCGGCGGCCACACCGGCGCGGGTCACCTGGATGGCGTTTGCGTCGGTGCCGGTGGCGCGGGAGATTCCCTCCACCTGGTACGGTATCTTTTTCTTCTTCGCGGTATCGACCAGCAGCTCGAACACCCGCGGATTGATGTTCGGTCCCCGTGCGATCACCGGTCCCCCGCCGAGCTTGATGTCGCCCACGTGCTTCTTCTCCACGCCGGGCTGATCGGTGGCGAAGGTGACGTCCGTGGCGATGCCGATCTGCGGATCGACCCCGAACGCGCTGGTCCGTGCTCCGCGCAGGCCCAGTTCCTCCTGCACGGTGGACACGCCGAAGACCGCGGCCTTCAGGCTCTTCCTGTTCGCTGACAGGAGCCTGAGCGCCTCTGCCACCACGAAGGAGCCGATACGGTCGTCGAAGGCCCGGGCGACCGCCAGCCCCGTCTTCATCTCCATGAAATCCTCAACATAGGTGACCGGATCGCCCACCATGACCAGTTCCTCGGCGGCCTTCTTGTCTTTCGCGCCGATGTCGATCCACAGGTCCTTGATCTCCGAGGCCTTCTTGCGGTCGTCGGGCTTCATCAGATGAATGGGGGTCTTGCCTATCACACCCGGAACGGGACCGCCGGCCGCGTGCACCAGGACCCGCCTGCCGGGGATGATGGACTCGTCGAACCCGCCGATGGGCCCGAACGAGAGAAAACCCTTGTCGTCGATGTACCGCACCATGAAGCCGATCTCGTCGCAATGGCCCGCGAACATGAGACGCGGCGTTCCCTTCGGGTTCATGGCGCCTATGGAACTGCCGTGCAGGTCCGTGGAGACCTCGGCGAACTCCTTCACATATCCGCACCAGATCTTCTGCACCGGCTGCTCGTAGCCTGAAGGGCTGGGGGTCCTGAGCATGCTCTTCAGGAACTCGAGGGACTTCTTTCTCACTTCTTCCTCCTTGATGGCACCCGTATCATCCTCGGGATTCTGAATTTTTTCATCTCTATATCAATATAATACAACCGGAGCGGAAAGTACAGGCGAGACTGGGGGGGGGTGTCCCCTGTTTGAACCATGATTAATGGGATTCAAGGATTGACAGGATTCTAATCGTGGTTCATCCCGTAATCCTGAAAATCCAGGTTCAGAAACTGAAAAACCTCGAAATATTAAGTTTGTGCTGGAAAATGGGGGATTGCCGCCCCACACAATCCATTGCCCCGCCCGTCCGAACTTCGTATCTTTCGGGTTCACGACGCGGCGGCCGTGGTTCGCCTTGGACCGCCTTTTTCATGCCACCCCCGGCCCCGCCGGACAGATCCCGATGAAATATCTCATGTTCTTTCTCACCGCCTTCACCATTCTCACCTGTGTGCATGTCTATGCCGGGATGCGCCTGATCCTGCCCTTCAGGCTGCCGTGGACCTGGAACACGGCGGTGTTTCTGCTGGCGGCGGTCTTCCTCGCGCTTCCCTTTTTTTCCATCACACTGCGCCTGCGGGGTGTGGACGGTATCGCGAGCGATCTGGCCGCCTGGGGCGGGTATACGGCCATGGGGGTGGTGTCGCTGTTGTTCGTGATGGTCGCCGCCCGTGACATCGTCCTCCTTTCGGGCATGACCGCACGGGGCGCAGCGCTGCTCGCGGGAAGAGCCGGCGTTCCGGTGGACGCATTCGCGAACTGGTTCGGTCCGGCCGCCCGTCTCGCCTTCGTGCGGGGTACGAACCTGGCCATCCTCGCGCTGACAGGCGTGCTCTGCATCTACGGCCTGTACGAGGCGAAACGGACCCCCCGGTTGAAGCGGGTGACCGTGCCTGTGGAGGGCCTTCCCGCAGCCTTCGAGGGCTTCCGCATCGTGCAGATCACAGACATCCACGCCGGTCCCACGGTCAAGCGTTCCTTCATCGGGCGCGTGGTCCGCGAAGTGAATGCCCTCGAAGCCGACATCATCGCGGTGACCGGCGACCTGGTGGACGGTTCCGTGGAGCACCTGGCGGCTGAGGTGGCGCCCGTCGGGGAGCTTTCCGCGCGTCACGGCGTCTTTTTCGTGACCGGCAACCACGAATACTACGTGGGCGTCCGTCCCTGGCTCGCAGAGATCGAACGCCTGGGGCTGATCGTGCTGGAGAACGACGGCCGTGTCATCGAGCGGGACGGCGCGCGGCTGCTGGTGGCGGGGGTCAACGACTTCGACGGCGGCCACGGCCCCGGACATCACCTGTCCGATCCGGAAGCGGCCCGGGAGAACACGGGTGAAGTGGACACGGCCATTCTCCTCGGACACCAGCCGCGGAGCGTTTTCGCGGCGGAACGGGCGGGCTATCAGCTCCTGGTGAGCGGTCACACCCACGGCGGCCAGTACATGCCCTTCAATCTCATGATCGGCCTGCAGCAGCCCTACACCGCGGGCCTGCACTGTCACGGCGCCACGTGGGTGTATGTGAGCAGGGGCACCGGCTTCTGGGGACCGCCCCTGCGCATCGGCGTGCCCTCGGAGATCACCGTGCTGACCCTCACCCGGCCCGAAGGCTGAAGCGGGAAAAGAAAGGTCCTCATCAGCCACCCTCTTGCGGGAAGACGCGGATTACGGCGGCTTTCCCCACCGTAACCTGACAAGGGGCGGATTCAGCATACGAAACCATCCATCCATACAGGAGGCCCACGCATGGCGAACACCACGCGCATTCTCTCATGGAACGTAAACGGCATCCGCGCCGCCCACCGCAAGGGATTCCTCGACTGGTTCACCGTCGAGCGGCCCGACATCCTCTGCCTCCAGGAGACGAAGGCCGAGCGCGGGCAGCTTCCCGATGAACTGCGCGAGGTGGAGGGATACCATCTCTACATGGAATCAGCCCGGGTGAAGAAAGGCTACAGCGGCGTGGCCATCTACACAAGAAGCGAACCCGGAAGCGTCGGAACGGCGTTCGGCAAAGAACGTTTCGACATCGAGGGCCGTATTCAGATCGCGGATTACGGCGCCTTCGTCCTGTTCAACGTCTATTTTCCAAACGGCCAGATGTCCGACGAGCGCCTGGCCTACAAGATGGCCTTCTACGACGCATTTCTCGCCCATGCCGACGCCCTCGTCGCCGACGGCCGCCACGTGGTCGTGACCGGCGATTTCAACACAGCGCACAAGGAGATGGACCTCGCCCGGCCGAAGGAGAACGAGACCGTGTCGGGCTTCTTGCCGGAGGAGCGGGCCTGGATGGACCTGTTCGTCTCCCACGGGTACGTTGACACCTTCCGGGAGTTCCATCCCGGGCCGGATATGTACACATGGTGGAGCTATCGTTCGCGGGCTCGGGAGCGGAACGTGGGCTGGCGGCTCGACTATTTCTTCGTGGATACGGGCTTTCTCGGGGCGGTCCGTGACTCGTTCATCCTGCCGGATGTCATGGGATCGGACCACTGCCCGGTG
>CAYNWJ010000039.1:0-11069 GCA_964400815.1 uncultured bacterium | reverse complement strand
TCGAGCTTGCCGTGTGAATGCCGGTCACCGATGCCGGCAGACCAAAAATGACCCGTGTATCCGGTTCGGCAGGCAACGCATGGAAGCGCCATGACACGAGCATCTGATCAAAGCCGACCTTCGATTATATAACCCCTCCGTCACTGGCGTGACACTTCCCCTGACAGGGGGGGCAGGTACGGCAAGCACCGGCGGCACATACCCCCACTGCGAGGGGGACGAGGACGAAATCCGGAAGGGGTTATCATGACGGAAAGCAATATGCCTGATTGACTGGATAACCGAAAAAATGACGAAAAGCACGGGTGTCCGCCATCCCGTGCTTTTCGTTTTCGTTCAGCTTTTTTTGGGGAAGCTGTCTACTGTTTGCCTTCATCCTCCCCTTCAAGTTTCGGTCCGAGCGCCGGCGGCTGGGTGTCGAAATAGGGATCATAGCTCCGGCTGTAGTCCCGTGGTCCGGGGGCCACGATGGGAGCATAGCGGTGGAAGCGGCCCAGCAGGTCGCTTCGCCGGTAGACGCCATAGGGATACATGTACGGGTACACGCCGGGATAGACCAGCGGATAGTTGTAGGACACGGGATACCAGTGTGTATTGAACCGCTGGCCGAACTCGTAAGGGTCGTAGGTGTTCTCCCAGGAGAAATAGTTCGGCATTTCCTCGGTGTTGATCATCGACTCGATGATACCGTCCTCCACGCCGGCCTTCTTCAGCCGCACGATGTCCGCGGCGGTCAGCTCGAACCGTGACCGCGTCACCTCGATCTGGCGGCGGATCACCTGTGAGCCCACATCCGCCTGGGCCATGCCGATCACATCGTCCACGGTCAGGGCGCGCTCGTTGCCCGTCTGCAGGATGGAACAGCCGACCACGGCCAGCACCGCGGCCGCCAGAACAGCCGTAACCATCGATTTCTTCAGTATGCGTTTCATGTCCGCTCACCTCTCCTTCCGCCTCCCGGAGGGGGAGACGATGGTTTCATCTGTTGTCCCCGCGCCTTCCTTCGCCCGGCCTGCGCCGTATCCTTGTCCCTTCGCTTTTTCCGCCGTCATAGGGCGGATAGTCCCATCTGAGCCAGTTGCGGGTCCCCACGGGGAAATTACGGTAATACATGCCGAGTTCCCCGCTCCAACGGTACCAGGGATTGTGGAACCGTCCCGAAAGATAGCCGATGTGCGCCGCGATGGGATAGAAGTGTATGTTGACCGGATAGAAGGTGTTGTAGTAGTTGAACCAGTAGTCATAGAGATCATAGCTCCGATCGATGTCGGCCTCGCGGGCGGCGTCCCCGGTCCCTATCATGTGGGCGATGACCTCCTCGTCCACACCGGCCTTCTTCAGCCGCACGATGTCATCGATGGACAGATCGAACTTAGCGCCGTTCACGTCGATCATGCGGTTGATCACATTCGCTCCCGCATCGGCGCGGGTCATCTCCATGATCTCCGCCTCGGTGAGGGACCGTTCGTCAGCACGCCGCGCAGTGGTATGTGTGGCGCATCCGGAACCGATGACCATCACGATGAAGAGCATCACCACTGCGGCCGCCGGTTTCATTGTTGTCATGAGACTGTCACCCCGCTTTCGCAGAAAGATTCCGTTCCGCTCCTATTCATTGAACGTCTTCGGGGCCGTGCGGTTTCGCAGACGCCTGTAAAGCCCGATATATCGCTCCGCCGAGGCGCGCCAGGAGGAGTCCCGCGCCATGGCCCGCCTGACCGCCCCGTTCCAACGCCGTTTTCCCTTCTCGCGGAATACGGCGGCCGCGCGTGTGACCGCGTTCGTGAGCGCTTCGGACGAGTATTCCTCGAAGGAGAAACCCGTGCCCGTCTCCGGCGACCGGTCCAGATCATCGACCGTATCCCTGAGTCCCCCGGTTGCATGCACGATCGGAAGAGTACCGTACCGCATGGCGATCAGCTGCCCCAGTCCGCACGGCTCGTACCGGCTGGGCATGAGAAAGGCGTCCGAACCGGCG
Organism: uncultured bacterium; assembly: GCA_964400815.1. Classification (GTDB taxonomy): domain Bacteria; phylum Latescibacterota; class Latescibacteria; order Latescibacterales; family Latescibacteraceae. The sequence continues at coordinate 9,091 of CAYNWJ010000039.1, read as the reverse complement.
TAGATCCGCTTCGCCATGTCATTGTCGAACCGCAGGTTGACGCTCACCGATCCGGGAAAACGCCGGGCGAGGGCGGTCATGGTCCGGTGGTGATGCTCCGTCCCCGCGCCCAGGACCACGAGACGGATGTCCAGCGCCATGAGGCGGGTTACGGCGCCCTCGAGGATGTCCAGACCCTTCTGGTCGTCGAGCCGGGTCACCATGCCGATCACCGGCGTGCGGCTGTCCGCGTCATCGAGTCCCGAGGCTGAGAGCAGTTCCCGGCGGCAGGTTTTCTTCCCGGCCATCGCTCCGCGGCGGAAGACGGCGGGGATGGCGGTGTCGGCTGCGGGGTCCCACTCGTCCGTGTCGATGCCGTTCACGATGCCGTGCAGATCGGCCGCCCGGCCTTGAAGGACCCCGTGCATGCCGAACCCCATCTCCTCGCCGGTGATCTCGCGGGCATAGGACTCGCTCACCGTGGATACGGCGTCCGCAAAGACGATCCCGCCCTTGAGGAAGGATACGTTTCCCCAGTATTCCAGCTTCGACCAGTGGAACTCCTCCCAGGGGAGACCGGTCGTCATGAACTCTCCCACGCTGAACAGGCCCTGGTAGCCGAGATTGTGGATGGTGAAGAGCGTCCCCGCTTTTTTGAAAACCGGATCGGCGCGGTGGAGCGTTTTCAGATATGTCATGACGAGGCCGGCCTGCCAGTCGTGGGCGTGCACGATGTCGGGCTCGATCCCGATGTGGCGGGCGGCCTCCACGACCCCGCGGGCATAGAAGACGAAGCGCTCGGCGTTGTCGGGATAATCGCCGTGTTCCGTGCCGTAGAGATTTTTCCGCCCGTAATAGCCCTCGTTTTCCAAGAGATGGACGTTCACGCCCTTCCAGACGGTTTTCGAGAGCGCGGCATCGACCGGCCGGGCGTTCACCGGCACCGGGAAATCAATTCCAACCGCCCCGAATCCGAAGCGGCCCCGGTCGATGGCGGAATATCCCGGAAGAATGACATGGACGTCGTGCCCCGCCTCCGCGAGTAATGGCGGCAGCGCGCCGATCACATCGGCGAGTCCCCCGGTCTTGCAGAAGGGAACCATTTCGGAAGCGGCGAAAAGAATCTGCATGTATCCTCTCCTGTCAAAGCAGTCTAATGTGTGCGGCTTGCGCCAACGCGGAACACTCACCGAACCGGCGGCTTATGTTCGATGAGCGCCCGGTGAGATTCGAGAATGCGGATCACCCTGTCCACGGGAAGGGCGCGCGCGGACGACCCTCCGGCGCCTTCTGTCGTTTCCGCCATGAACAGGGAGTTGTAGACAGCCTCCTCCACGGCCTCGACCGCGGCCTGGAAAAAAGGTGTCATGGCGTTGTTCGAAACGAGCGGCGGGATCACGACCGGCTCTCCCGAGCCATAAGGAATCCGCCATGCCGTGGAAAAGGCGATGACATAATCCCCGGACCCGTTGCTCATCACCGAACCGGTGCGGGCGAGCCCGAAGAGGGCCCGGCGGGAGAGGCGTTTCAGATTGCGCGGGGAGAGGGGCGCGTCGGTCGCCACGATGATCATGCACGAGCCGTCGCCGGATTCCGCTTCGACGGCCGACAGTTCGCGGCCCACCGGGACCCCGAGAATCCGCAGGCCGCCGCCGTAATTGGTCTGCACCAGCGCGCCCACGGTATACGGTCCCCCCGGAGACTCAACCACCCGCGAGGAGGTGCCGATGCCGCCCTTGAACCCGAAGGCCATGGTGCCGGTTCCCGCGCCGACCGAACCCTCGGCGACGGGGCCTCCGGCGGCGGTCCCGATCGCCCGCAGCACATCGGCCCCGGTCACGTGCATGCCGCGGATGTCGTTCAGTCTGCCGTCGCTGGTCTCGCCCGCCACGGCGTTGACCGAGCGCACCGTTTCGCATCCCGGCAGGGAGAGGGTGTGACGGACGACCGCCTCCACCGCCGCGCCCACGCTCAGCGTGTTGGTGAGGACCACGGGGGTCTCGATGTTCCCCAATTCCTCGACCTGGGTCGATCCGGCCAGTTTCCCGAACCCGTTGCCCACGTATACCGCCGCCGGGACCTTCTCCAGGAATATGTTGCCGCCGTGTGGCAGGACCGCCGTAACACCCGTGCGCACGTCGTCTCCCCGGACGATGGCGGCGTGGCCAACCATGACCCCCGGCACGTCGGTGACGGCGTTGAGCGGGCCGGGGCGCATGGTCCCCGGTGTGACGCCGTATTCGCGGGGCCTTCGCTTCTGTGCGCCGCCGCCTGCCGGAAAGAGGAGACAGAGCGCGACCAGCAGGACTGTCGTGACGCGTCCCGACGGACCGGATGCGGCCGGTCTGTGTTCCATCGCTTTCACCAGCTCCTTTCGATCGTTCCACCCGCCGGGGAGGCCGGCGCGCGGCCGTTACACCTGCCACATCCGCGACTCGAAGTCCTCGTCCGGTATGACGAAGGATATGCGTCCCGACACGGGCCACCGTTCGCGCTCCACCTTGTTGTCATAGAGCACGATCCCGAAATTCACCCGCTCGCCGGTTGCGGCGGTGATGTCCTCGAAAGCGACCGCCGCCTCGAGAATGTGTTTGAGCGCCACATCGTTCCTGCGGACGCGCCGCACCCACTTGCCCAGGGACTCCCGGTAGATCGTATAGGTGTCCGGCTTTCCGAGGGCCACGTCGAGGCGGTATTTCTCGCCGTTCTCGATGAAGACCGAGAGCTTGAAGCGCGACAGGTCGGGCGGTTCGTCATCCTCGCCGGGGGCGAAATCCAGCCTGAGATAGAAGTTTCCGAGATCGAAGCCGTAATAGATGTCCGCGATCACCGGCTGGTTCCCGCTCATGGCGCCAGCGGGTCCCGATGTGGGCACCCAACCCGAGGAAAGCCACTCGTAGAATGTCGTTGACACCCCGTCTATCTCGGGACGCACGAATCCCGTGGGCTCGCCGTCCGTCCGCACCACCTGCTTTGTGATGATGGGCTCGGTGATCTCCTCCGGCGCGCTCATGCCCAGGATGGCATAGACCCGTTCGAGATGGGCGCGGAACAGGCGGTCGAATTCTGGGTCGTTCGGCGATGTGTGGTCCTCGCCGTACCACCAGAACCAGTCGGAGCCCTCGGCGCGGTATATCTCGTTCCAAGCCTCCGCCAGCAATGAACCGTCAAGCCCCCCTCCGGCCTCGGTCAGCTTGTCGCGGGCGTTGTTGAGGGCGTCCCAGCCGTCGGCCTCCTCCTGGTCCCCGATCCACGTGTCGAAGTTGCCGTTGATCCAGGAACCGGGGAAAATGGCGGACAGGCTTCCCTTCGCCGGACCGTCCGCGAGGCAGCCCGAAAAGGTGACCGGACGGATGAACTGCTCCTTGATAATGCGGGCATAGAGCGTTTCGAGGAAGTCCTTTCCGCTCTCCGGGAAATATTCCCACGGGTTCTCGCCGTCGAGGATCACGCTCACATGGTCGGCGTCGTCCGGGCGCGAGGAATCGTCAGCTATGGCCGCGAGCCTGCCGATGAAATCCTCGACCGCGGTCTGCACGGGGTTGCGGCTGTATACGAAGCCGATCCTGTCGGACAGCTCGTGATCGCGGAAGAACATGTCGATGCCGCCGGCGTCCCATGGACGGTAGAGGTCCCGGGAACGCCTGTATCCTCCGGCAGAGCGCGCAAGGATCTCCTCGTCGGTGGCCGCCCATTTCACGCCGGCGTCGCGCATGATGTCCAGCGCCTGGGGGCTGACCGATCCCTCGCTTGGCCACATGCCCTCTGGACGTTTTCCGAGGGTCTTCTCGAAATAGTCCAGCGCCATGCGCACCTGCGTGGCGGCGTCCTCCGGCTGACGGTACGGGCGCTTGGGCAGGAGACATCCCGGCATGCCCCTGAGGGCGGAGGATGTGTCGCAGAGAAGGGGAAGGATGGGGTGATAGAAGGGGCTCGCGGTGAGATCCACGCCGCCGTCCTCCCAGAGCCTGCGATAGGTCGATGCGATCGAACCGATGATCTCGATCTGACGGCCGAGGATGTAGTCCCGGTCCTCCTCGGTATAGAAGCGTCCCTTGCGTTTGAGTTTGCGGAGCTCCCCGTCCTCCTCCAGCGCGGCGAATCCGAACCAGGCCAGATTGAACAGTACCTGGAGATCGAGATAGTCCTGGGCGGCGAATTTCCTGACCGCGCTCTGGATGTCGTGCCGGGTGCCGTTGATCCCGCGGTACTGGAGAAGCTCCATATAGCGAGGCAGGGGCTTTATCATGGTGTCGGGATTGGCCTGGAAGAACCGGGTGAGCAACGCCTCGCGCTCCTCGGATGTCAGATCGACCGGGGCCTTGCGGGACAACATGAGCTCATAGTCCTCGGCCCCATTGGCATAGTCCTCGAGCTGTTCCATAAGCGAGGGAACCAGGTTGAAGGTCAGCCCCATCTCCGGGAACCTGCCCGCGAGCACCGCCATGTCGTAATAGGCTTTCGTCGCGTGCAGACGCACCCAGGGCATGCTGTAGAATCCCCTGACGGCGTCCCGGTAGTTCGGCTGGTGCATGTGCCACAAAAAAGACAGGCGAATCGTTCTCAATCTCTGTGTACCTCTCGTATATCTATCGTGCGCGCAGGCCGCGCGTGCGGACGGTGAACGCCGGACGCCCGGAGCACCTGCATTCGTTTGTCGGATCAGTCGAGATCGACGCTTCTCAGATAGCCTGCCGCGTCCTCGGGCGCCGTCGGATTGATATAGAATCCCGTGCCCCATTCGAATCCCGCGACACGGGTGAGCTTGGGAATGATCTCGAAGTGCCAGTGATAATGTTCCCCGATCTCCGGCCATGGATTGCGCGGAATGTTCCCGTTGGGCTCGGTGTGCAGCATCCAGTTGTACTGGGGATCGCCCAGGGAGACATCGAGGCGCTTCATGGTGGCCCCGAGACAGTCGGCCAGCTCGAAGGCCTCCTGACGGGTCATCGCCGTGAACGCGGACATGTGCCGTTTGGGCAGGAGCCACATCTCGAAGGGGAAGCGCGACGCGAAGGGACAGAACGAGATGAACGAGGCGTTCTCGTACACGATCCTCTCGCCGAACCGTTTCTCCTCCCGGATGATGTCGCAGATCACACAGCGCATCTTGTAGCCGTAATACTGAAGCGAACCGTCGATCTCCTCACGGACGCGCTTCGGCACGATGGGCGTGGCGATGATCTGGGAATGGGGGTGGGAGAGCGAGGCGCCCGCCCGTTCGCCGTGGTTCTTGAATACCATGGTGTACAGAAGGCGGCTGTCGTGGCCGAGGTCGTTCATGCGTTTCTGATAGGTTTCGAGCAGTTCCACGATCCTTTCGGCGGAACGGCTGCCGATCCCGTCCACATGAGTCGGGGATTCGATGACGATCTCGTGGGCGCCGATGCCGCTCATCCTGTCGAACATGCCCACGCCTTCACGCTCGACGCTGCCCTCGACCCGGAGGGCGGGAAACTTGTTCGGCACCACGCGCACGCTCCATCCCGGGCCATTGGCAAGAGAGTCTTTGGGCCGCACGGCGTAAATCTCGGCCGGGGTCATCGATTCGTTCCCCTCGCAGAAGGGGCAGCTCGTGGGCTCGAGCGTGGTGCCGGCCGACACGAAATCCGTGGGCCGTTTTCCACGGTCCGTGGCTATGATCACCCACCGTCCGATGACGGGGTCCTTTCTCAGTTCAGACACAAATAATTCCTCCATGATGAAAACACTATCGCGTGTGCGCGGCGGAATCAGGAAGATACATGTCCCGTCCCGCACACCGGGGCGCAGTTCACAGTTCGAAAATCATTTTCCGGCCTTGTCGAGGGACTCCCTGATCTTGTTTTTGAGCTCCGTCAGGTCGGACGACTTGATGACATAGGCGTCCGCCGCCCAGCTCATGAAGTTGTCCTTGTACGACGGATACGCCGTATTGAGGATCACCGGCAGCTTGTTGTCCTTTCCCAGCATGCGGCCCAGCGTCTCCAGGCCGTCCATGTCGGGCATGCCGATATCGAGCACCACGAGGTCGTATGCATTGTTCTCGATCCGGTCGAGGGCCTCCTTTCCCGAATTGGCCACGTCAACATCATAGCCCTCGTCCACGAGTTCCTGCTCATAGAGAAGTCCCTGGTTGATCTCGTCGTCGACAACAAGAATTTTGTGGGTTCCCATGGTTCAGCCGCCTCCTTTTTTATGTCATGTCATGTTTTTTCCCGAGTATTCGGCAGAAGGAGGGTCACCGTCGTGCCCTCTCCCTCCCTGCTTTCGATGCCGAGTTTTCCCCCATGGTTCTGAACGATTCTCTGGGAAATTGAGAGCCCCAGACCCGTGCCGTCGTTCCGCGTGGTGAAGAACGGGTCGAAAATGCTTTCCAGAAGCTCCTCTGGTATGCCCTTTCCGGTATCCTTCACCGCGATACGGCACCATTCGTCGTCCGATCCCGTGCTCATCTCGATGGCCCCGCCGCCGGGCATGGCGTTGATGGCGTTCTTGATCACATTGATGAGCACCTGCCTGATCTGCGCAGGGTCGAAATCGGCCGTGCATTCCTCCCCGGCAAGATTGAAAACGAACAGGACCCCCGCTTCGTTGGCGTTCCCCTCGAGAATGCGGACGGTCTTCATGACGAAATCATTGACATCCGTCCGCTCCTTCTGGGGTACGCCGGTCTTGGTGAAGTCCAGAACGTTGGTGAGGATTCCCTCGAGACGGCGCACCTCCTCGATGATGATCTCGGCGTTCCTGATGGTGCGCTCCCGGTCCTCGTATTTCCGGGGAATGGACGAGGCGAAACCACCGATGGTCGCCAGCGGATTCCTGATCTCGTGGGCGAGGCGGGTGCTCATCTCGCCGATGGCGGCCAGTTTTTCGTGGCGGATGAGCATGTCGTGGGTCTTTTCCAGCTTCGTATAGGCCTCCCCCAGTTCCCGCACCTGGTTTTCCAGGACCTGGAGCATGTTGGCATTCTCTATGGCGAGGGCGGCCGCCGCCGCGAACATCTCCAGTTCGTCGATCGACTCGGGGGAAATGGCCTCTCCGGAGAACGAATTGTCCGCCATCAGCACCCCGATCACCTCGTTCTTGGCGATCAGGGGCATGGTCACGAATTCAGGCCCCGCCAGGAGCATGCGCACCCCGTCATCCACCATCGGATTGTTCCAGGCGTCGGTGATATGGATGTGCTCCCGTTGCCGCGCCGTTTCCGCCAGCACGTTGTCCGCGGCCGAGAGATCGAACACCACGCCTTCGACGACATCCTGAAGCGCGCTCCTCTGAAGAACGTCCACCGTACTGACCTCGTCGAGATAGCGCTGGAAGGTGAAGTTGTTCCGCGCCAGCTCGCTCCAGATGTAATATGCCTCCTCGTGGGAACGGGGGCCGACACCCATGATGCCGGTGAGCGAGTTGTGTTCCCGGTCGATGAGGAACAGGAACGCCCGGTTGAAACCGATGGCGAAACCGGCGGTAACACTGGTAAGGATCATGTTCAGGAGCCTGTCACGGTCGAACACCCCCTGCATGGCGATGGAAATCTCACGGATGAGGGACAGCTGGCGGGTTTTGATGGTGAAGTCGGTGACATCCTGTATCAGTATCAGCGCCTGGGGATGTTTCCCTCCCTGGACACGGGTGATCGTGATATTCAGAACCTTGTCGGAATGGTGGGGGGATGTGTGATAGATATTGTTGAGGCATATGGGATTTCCGGATTCCAAAGCGTCGGCAACGTTTTCCGAGAGCCGGGCTTTTTCGGTGAGGTCGGCGGCGAAGAGATCGTCCAGTGAGTGGTTCAGCACATCCTCGAGCCGCATGTTCACCGTCTCGCAGAAGGTGCGGTTCACATACCTGACGCTCACCCTTGCGTCCACCAGCACGATCGACACCGGCAGGGAATCGTTGATGGCCGAGCTCAGTTCATAGGCGTCCAGAAGCTCGTTCGCAAGGCGCCAGTTTTCGAAGGCCAGCGCCATCTGGTCGGCGACCGTCTGGAGCACCATGACATCGTTGGGGTTGAACGCGTCCGTACGGCGGGACTCCACATGGAGCACCCCGAGGGTTTCCTCATTGAAAAGAATGGGCACGCCGAGTTCCGACCCCACATGCTCCTCGAATGAAAAGCCCTGGATGCGGCGGCCGTCCGCCTGAACGTCGTTCACGAGGAGCGGTTCACGGTGTTCGGCGACCCAGCCGCAGATGCCCTCTCCGAACGGAAGACTGAAACCGGCGGTGAGATCGTCGCCGAACCCCCCTGCGAAGGCCCGTAAAACGACCGTATTGCCACCGTTGTCGTCCACGGTGAAGATGTTGACGTTGTAATAGGAGAGCTTGGAGTGAATCAGGTGCGCTATCTTCCAGAGCAGGGTGTTTCGGTCGCGGGTGATCAGGGTCTCGCTGGCGATCTCGTTGATGACCTCGAGATGGGAGACACGCCGCTCGTGCGCGGTCACCTCGCGGGTCAGCGAATGAACCTCCGATATGTTCTCGACGATCAGTTTCAGTTCCTTCATGTCGGGGGGATCGGATACGCAGTAACACTCGCCGTCGCCGATGAGGTCCATGGCGCGGGTGCGGCTGTCGGCATCGACGATGGCGATAACGCGTTTCCTGGTCCTGGTTTCGCCGATACGGCGGAGGATGTCGGTGCAGCCGTCCCGGGCCGCGGTCATGTCCGCCAGGAAGACGACGAACGAACCTTTGCGTTCGAGCATTCCGAGGGCATGTTCCGCGTCCTGTTCGAAATCGACATGGTGGCCCATGTCTCCGATGAGGTCTCCCAGGTGTTTCAGGGAGTCGCTCATGCAGGACTGAAAGACGAGAAAGCGAAGTTCCGTCGACACCAGCCTTCCCTTTCCTTCGCCGGAGGAACGGCGCAACGGCCCCGCGCCCCGCCTCGTGCGACTCGTAACGATGGTGAATGGAATATCAGTTGGAAGCGGGCCGGAAATGCCCGATCCCCCGTGAAGAACTGCGGGTCTTTTCCAATATACGGGAGAATCGTGAAAAGCGCAAATTACACTTTGATGCTCTCCGTTTCCCTGCAAAGAGACCCCCCTCGGAGAGTTCAAAACTCAACCCCCGGCCCCTTCTCTTAAGTCTTTAAGAGATACTATGGTATAGGAAAGGTGTT
>CAYNWJ010000038.1:0-16095 GCA_964400815.1 uncultured bacterium | reverse complement strand
GATGGCCTGTTTCCCGCATATGACCACATCGATGTCACCAACTTTTTCAATGGCCTTCGCCAGGGTATAGGAAGTGGCCAGGGTATCGGAACCGGCGAACGCCCGGTCGGAGATGAGCGCCACGGCATCCGCCCCCATGGCAAGCGCCGAGCGCAAAACGGCATCGGCCTGCGGGGGACCCATGGTTATTACGGTGACGGAGCCGCCGTGCGCCTCACGCAATCTGAGCCCCTCCTCGATGGCGAACTCATCGAAGGGATTGACAATCGAGGGCACCCCCTCGCGAACGAGCGTGTTCGTCTCGGGATCTATGCGCACATCGGCGGTGTCCGGCACCTGTTTGGCACACACGACAATGTTCATATACAAACGCCTTTCGTTCCATGCTTCATGCAATGCGAAAGCAGATGACTCCCCATCGGACGTCCATGCAGGCAAGTATATCGTAAAATCGAAAAAATACACGAGATAGTGACATTTCATCGAATTATGTAGTATAAGCATAATATCGCCGTTTTCAAAGCGATTCCAAAGGCCTCCGCCTCACTCCCACTCGAATGTTCCCGGCGGTTTGTTCGTCAGATCGAAGAACACGTATTCCACTCCGTCGAGGGCCAGGATGCCGTCCGCCATCGCGCGCAGGCTGTCCCCGGGAATACGTGAAAAGCGGGCCGTCATCACATCGGCCGATTCCAGCGGACGCAGCACCACGCACTCCCCTCTGCCGTCCGAGGAAACGGGAAGCAGCACGACGGGCATCTGGAAGACATCACGGTAAAGGCCGTCCCGCCTGAGGACATCCATGGCTATGTGGTCCGCCTCCCTCGTCAGTTCGAGCCTGTCGCGTGTCAGCGTCCCCCGTTTCGCGTATAGTGGTTTCAAGGGGCCTCCGCCGACCTTCAGCACAACACGGTTCACACCTTCGACCTCGTTGGTTATGTCCGTGGAAAGCAGGTCGAGCTCCTCCCAGTCGGGATCGCCGTCCACAGCCGCGGGATGGGCATAGGTGCGCTGGTCTCCCTGAACACCGACACTCCTGACCGGTATGATGACGGCGTCACGTCCCGTGGGATCCGTTTTCTTTCGCACGCCGTACAGCTCCCCTGTGAAATCATCCGTACGGTCCCCGCCTTCGGAACAGAGCACACGGACCCCGAGGCCCGGCCCCGGGAATGGATGCCGCCACACCAGTTCATGGGGCAGTCCCAGACGCTCACCCACATCGCGGACCTCGTCCTTGTAGAGCTGATCGAGAGGCTCGATGACAAGACCCTTCGCCACCATCTCCTTGATCAGGTCGGTGCGGTTGTGGTGTGTCTTGATGACATCGGAATGACGGGAGCCGCCCGATTCGATGATGTCAGGATAGAGGGTGCCCTGCCCGAGAAGCCACGATTCGGGTTCGAGCTTGAGCGCGGCCAGTTCACGGTCCTTCACATACACGAACTCGTCGCCGATCGCCTTTCTTTTTTCCTGGGGATCGACGAGGCCCTCCACTGCTTTCAGAAAATCGTCGCTGCGGTCGATGACAAGAAGATTGTGAAAGCCCAGCTTTTCCAGGGCGCGGCTCACTCCCGCCGTTTCGTCCCTGCGCATGAGTCCGGTATCGATATGCAGGCCCAGAACGCGCTTTTCGTCCAGGGCCTCGTTCAAAAGCGTGAATGTCACCGTGGAATCCACGCCGCCGGAAACGAGAAGGAACACATTGCGATCGCCCACCTGATCACGGATCTCATTCATCCTGTCGCGGATGTAGGTTTCCATCGACCAGTTCTTTTCAAGCCCGCAGAGGGCGAGAAAATTCCCGAGGATCGTATCGCCTGACGGTGTATCCCTGACCTCGGGATGGAACTGGAGACCGTACATGCGGCGTGTCTCGTCACCAATGGCGGCCACCGGACAGTCGGCGGTCCTGCCAAGGACGGAAAAGCCCTCCGGCGGCTTGACCACGGAATCACCGTGGCTCATCCACACCGTCTCTCCCGATCCGAAATCATCGAACAGGGGCGATTCACCCGTTGTACGGATCATGGCGCGGCCGTATTCCCGGCGTTCGAGCCGTTTTACCTCGCCCTCCAGGAGATACGACATGAGCTGCATGCCATAGCAGAGACCCAGGATGGGAACGCCGGCGTCGAGCAGTTCACGGTTGAATGGCGGCGCGTCGGCCGCGTACACGCTCGATGGGCCGCCTGAAAGAATGATGCCGCCGGGATCGTCCAGGTCCACCAGACCGTCGTCAGGATGCCTGATATCCGCATATACCCCGAGACGCCTGATCCGTTTGGCTATGAGATGGGCGTACTGGCCGCCGAAATCGATGACTGTGATCTTGTTGTTCATCGGTTCTGCTTTCTGATGATGGCGGATGGTTTTCTATGGAATTATAAAATGCCGTATTTCCGGTCAACGTGCGGAAACGGCGCCGTGGAAAGACGGTCTCCTGTGGGCGTCCGGGATCAGGACTGGATTTCCTCGTTTTGTATATAGGTGTCGTGTTTCCAGACCAGATCGTCGCGGCCGGGATAATCGGTCGTGTAATGAAGACCGCGCGATTCCTTGCGGTGACGGGCGCTCATCACGATCAGCCATGCCACGACCGCCAGATTCCTCAGCTCGATGAGATCGAGGGTCAGCTTTGTGCGGCGGTAGTATTCCTCGACATCGTCGCGGATGAGGGAAATACGGTTGGCGGCGCGCCTGAGCCTGAAATCACTGCGGACGATACCCACCAGATCCCACATGAGACGGCGGATGTTCCTGCGGTCATGAGAAACGATGATCCATTCCTCGGGATTGAAGGTTCCCTTTTCGCTCCAGTCGGGGACATCCGACGGGATACCGACAGCGGAAGCGCGCTCCCGGGCCGAGATGAATGCCCGGTCGGCCATGACGACAGCTTCCAAGAGGGAGTTCGAGGCCAGTCTGTTGGCGCCGTGGAGACCGGTGAACGCCGCCTCCCCCGCCGCGAAAAGACCGCCGATGGTCGTTCTGCCGCTGGTGTCCGTGGCGACGCCGCCGCACATGTAGTGCGCGGCCGGGACCACGGGGATGGGATCCTTCGTCATGTCTATGCCAAATGAAAGGCAGGTGCCGTAAATGTGCGGAAATCGTTTTTTCGTGGTTTCGGCGTCCTTATCAGTAACATCGAGGTACACGCAGTCGTCCCCCGCCCCCTTCAAATGGCGGTCGATGGTGCGGGCGACAATGTCACGGGGCGCGAGGTCCTTCATGGGATGGTCATCCATGAGGCGCTTCCCGCTGCTGGTGACGATGACACCGCCATAGCCGCGCACGGCTTCCGAAATCAGGAAGGAATCAGCTTCGGGATGGAACAGCGTGGTGGGGTGAAACTGCACGAATTCGAGATTGGCCACACGTGCGCCTGCGCGAAACGCCATGGCGATGCCGTCTCCGGTCGCGATGTCGGGATTCGTGGTATGGAGATACACATGCCCCGTGCCGCCGGACGCCAGCAGGGTCGTGCCGGAAACAAAGGTTTCCACCACGTTCCGCTTGACATCCAAGACATAGGCGCCGAAACAGGTGAGGGCCCTGCGCTTGTCCAGGACGGTGATGTTATGCTCCGTTATCAGATCGACCGCAGCGTGGTTTTCCAGCATGGTGATGCGATCGTGGTCCTTCACGCGTTCAAGAAGCGCCCGTTCGATCTCATGGCCGGTCAGGTCGCTGGCGTGAATGATGCGGTTCCTCGTGTGCCCGCCCTCGCGCCCGAGCTCGAAATCCCCGGAATCGTCGCGGGTGAACCGGCATCCCCATTCGACGAGCTGACGGACAACACGCGGTCCTTCACGCACCACGAGCCGCACGACATCCTCGTGGCACAATCCGTCGCCGGCGAGCATGGTGTCTTCGAAGTGACGGTTCTCGGAATCATCACTTCCGACAGCTCCGGCTATCCCGCCCTGAGCATAGTTTGTGGATGATTCCGTGTCACTCTTTTTCGTGATGATCACGACATCGCCGGATTCCACCGCTTTGAGGGCGAATGAAAGACCGGCGATACCGGATCCGATAACGAGATAATCCGTTTTGACCATGGACCCTCCAGGGATTCATGTTCCGGAGAAGGCTTGGATTCAATATAATGAAGCTGAGGACGCCGTAAAAGGATTTTTCACACCGCCATACAGCATCTTGGGTTCAAAACGGAATCGAATGCGGTATGTTGTGCCGGGGAGCGGTTCCTTGGTCAGAGAACGCGTGTTATTGCATCACGGAGATTTTCGATGGTATAGGGTTTTATGATGTAGCCGGAGAAACCATGCTCGGCGTGCCTCGACAAAATTTCGTCGTTGGCATACCCGCTTGAAATGATCATGGTGACATCACCGTCCATTTCCCTGAGCCTGGAAGCGGCTTCCCTGCCGCCCATGCCCCCCGGAACGGTCAGGTCCATGATCACGAGATCGTAGGGCGCGCCCTCCTGACTCGCCCGGGTGTAAAGATCGATCGCCTCTGCGCCGTCCGCCGCGCCCGTCACCTCATGTCCCAGCCGCTTGAGCATCTTTTTAAGAATATTCAGGACCGGCTCTTCGTCGTCCATCACAAGAATGCGCCCCCCGGCGGCAGCAGGAGAAGACTCCGCCGTTTCCTCCGCGGCTGCGGTGCTCAGCGACGCCGGCACATACAGGTGGAACATGGTCCCCCCGCCCTCCTCCGATTCCACCGTCACAAGGCCGCCGTGCCGCCGGACGATCGAATAGACCGTGGCCAGCCCCAGACCCGTACCTGTGTCCTTCGTCGTGAAATAAGGATCGAAAATCTTCGGCAGGAGGTTTCGGGGTATTCCGCAGCCGGTGTCTGTGATTGAAAGATGCACATAATCACCGGGTGGAAGCGAGATGATATCCTCTTCCCCGACAGTCAGATTACGGCCGGCAATGGTTATCAGTCCGCCATCCGGCATCGCCTGCTTCGCGTTGATGACGATATTGTTGAAAACCTGGGAAAACTGGCCGGAATCCACGTCCACCATGTCGATCCGACCGTCCATGTTGAATTCGACGGTGACATTCGATCCCCGCAATGCGAAAATCGAGGTCTCCCTGACGAGGCTCTCTATATCGACCGTGGTACGCACAGGTTCGCCGCCGCGCGAGAAGGTGAGCAGCTGCCGGGTCAGGTCCTTCGCGCTCAGGACCGCCTTTTCCGCGTCTTTGAGGATGTCATGGTCCTCCGACCCCATCTCGGCGTTCATCCGCACGAGGGAGATGTTTCCGAGGACAGCGGCCAGAAGGTTGTTGAAATCATGGGCGATGCCGCCCGAAAGCAGGCCGAGAGATTCCAGGCGCGACGCCTTGTTCCGCTCCTCTTCCATGCGCCTCCGTTCCGAAATATCCTCCACGGTAACCAGGACATGACGTATCGATGTGTCGGACGGCGGAAAGGTGAAGCGGTAATGGAGATCGATGTTTCGGCCGTTCAGCGACCTGTTGAGGGATTCGCAGGAAAAGGCGGATTTTCCTCCGATGTATGCGCTGATGGCTTTGATATACACCTCCCGCGCGTCTTCGTTGAGATTCTCGCCGTAATGGACGAAAAGTTCCTCGCGTGATGACGCTCCATAGAGGCGGAGGGCCGCCCTGTTGGCGTCGAGGGGAACGATGAGTTCGAAGAACCGGGAGAAGACGTCGGGATTGTTCCTGAGATATGAAGGCCAGTCGATTTCCGGCTCACGCTGCAATTCCTCCAGATAGTCTTCCGCGCCGGAAACGTCGTATTCCCAAATGGCGACCGGAGCGTTGTCGAAAATGAAACGAAAGCGCTCCCCGCTTTGACGAACCTCCCTCTCGGCCCGTATGCGGTCGCCGAGATCGATGCCGATTCCGAGGACGGCGCGCTCGCCCGTTCCCGGAATCACGAACGGAATCTTTCGCGTGTCATGCAGGCAGATTTCTCCGCGTGCGTTGATGATCTCACGCTCGGTCATGTGTTGTTCCCTGCCGGATTCCATGATGCGCCGGTCAGCTTCGAGAATGCCGCTGACATCGTCGGGATGAGCGTGAAGCTCGCTGATGTGCTTCCCGATCATCTCCCCGGCCGAGACACCGAAAAACGCGGCGCTCGAATCGTTGGCGAGGATGAAACGTCCGTTCGCGTCACGGGCGAAAATATTGTGCGGGACCAGATTGATGATCTTCCTCAAGAGCTGTTCGTTTTTTTCAAGCTCCCGAATGACAGCGCGCTCCTGTGTAACATCCCGGAACGAGGTGACGCGGAATAAGCGCCCGTGAAGACGAAAAGACTTCGAGCGGGCTTCGCAAAGCATCCGTGTTCCGTCCTTTCGAATGCCTTCCGCCTCAAAAACTCCTTCATGGCGGCCGGAGAGGTAATGGTCGATAGTGTCGTGGTATGCGGGCGCCAAGAATGACTTGGCGGGCATCCCGACCACCTCATCCTTCTCATATCCAAACATATCGAGGGCCGCGGCGTTCACATCGCAAATGATACCATCCTCGACGACCACGATTCCCTCTATCGAAACTTCGAAAAGCATGCGGAAGCGGTCAGCGCTTTCACGGGCTTCGCGTTCCCTCTGGTCACGTTCAATACCGTCTTCCACACGTGCGAGGTGATTTTGCAGAACCTCGCGGGACATATCCAGAATCCCGCGTTCCTGTTCCGTTAATTCACGCTTTTCTTCATCGAAAAGACAGAGGGAGCAGAATACCGAACCATTCCGCATTCGAACGGGAACACCGAGACAGGAAGAGAAACCAGAATCAACGAGGGGACAGTCACCCCATTCAACATCCTCCACTTCGTCATCACCGGCCGCGCGGCATCGTTCGGCGCCATCCGTTGAAATGACATGGCCCGGCGGGAACACCTCCCCGAGGGATTCGTCCGTGAGGATGACGATGCGTCGTTCATTATCCTGACGGGTCAGGACTGCCCCGGCTGCTCCACAGGCCCGGGCGGTCGTATTCAGGATCTGCCGCCACTTTGCGAAATGTTCTTCCGTCAGGCCGGCAGGGAGCATGTTGTGAACATTATTCATAGGGAGAGCATGCGCTCCAGGGATGCGCGGGCCTTTTCAATGATATCGGGAGGCACATCGACTTCATATTTTCCGTTTTCGATCGACCAGCAGACTTTTGCCAGGGTCGTCATTTTCATTGTCCCGCATATGGCGAACCCATTGAGGGGATGAATGGAAACGTCCGGATGTTTTTCCTTGAGTTGATGAACGAGACCCACCTCGGTGCCGATGATGACACCGTTCCGCTTGTCCTCTTCGCTTTCGAGCCCGGCCACGAAACGGGCCATGCCGCTTGTGGAATATACCCTGTCCGCGAGGGCCAGCACTTCCGGCGGCGATTCAGGATGAATGAGGAGTACGGCGTTCGGATGATCTTTCCTGGCGCGCTTGACATCCTCGACGCCAAAGAAATTATGCACATAGCAGTGGCCATCCCAGGGCACGATATCGGCTCCGGTCTGCTTTTGTGTATAATCGGCCAGATTCCTGTCGGGAACGAAAAGGATTTCACGGTCGCCCAGGGATTTCACGACATCGACGGAATTGGCGGATGTACAGCAGATGTCTGTCAGGGCCTTGACATCAGCCGTCGTGTTGACATAGGCGAGAACGGCGGCGTCCGGTCGGTCCTCTTTCGCCTTTCTGAGCGCATCAGGCGTCACCATGCGGGCCATGGGGCATGTCGCTTCGATTTCGGGGATCAGGACAGTCTTGTCAGGCGCGAGTATCTTGGCGCTCTCGGCCATGAAATCGACACCGCAGAACACCACGACATCCGCGTCCGTCTCAGCGGCAAGCCGTGAAAGGCCCAGCGAATCGCCGAGATGGTCCGCCACATGCTGTACATCGAGAATCTGATAATTATGCGCCAGAATCACCGCGTTTTTTTCCTTTTTGGCGGTTTCTATGCGCCTGACCAGTTCATCTTTCGGAAGGTTCTCATAGTCCTCGATATTCATCGAATACTCCGCTTCTATCATGGTCCGTTGCGTGTGTCGTTGCTGTATGCATCATTCCGGTTCCCGCCGCATCGTTTTCTTTCTCCACGGTCTCACCAGTTCCAGAAAGGCCCGTTCGTCCTCCCGGTTCAGAAAGACCGTCTCGATGTCGAGGACGAATGAGTCCAGGGCTCCGGGACTCCATGACGCGGGAAGATTCCGTTCGTCCTTTGCGGTCATGATCAGGGCCCGGGCGCCATGGTCCTGCGCGGCTCGTATGAATGAGTCAAGCTCATCGCGCGTGTGTGCGTGATGATCGGGGGCGGCCCGGACGGTTACGATTTCAGCGCCCAGATCTTCGATCATGCGATGGAAGGATGACGGGTCAGCCGTGTTCGAAAGCAGGGCGACTTTCATGCCGGCCACCGTCGCCAGCCCGTAATCATCAGGCGTACCGGCTTTTCTGAGGCGCGACGGTCTGTGGTCCGTCCGCAGAAGGGGGGTTGTACGATCATAATACCGCACCATGCGTTCGAGGCGTTTGATGTCCACATCCTCCCCGGCGCGTGTCGCGATTATCGCCTGGGCGCGCCTGATACCGGCCGGGCTTTCACGGAGCGTACCGCGCGGAATGAGCTTCTCTATTCCCCAGGGATTCGCGGCGTCGATGGTGACGACATCCACGTTGCGCGCCAGTCTCCTGTGCTGAAAACCGTCGTCGAGCAGGATGACATCGGGCCTGAATCTCCCGTAGGCCTCCATGACCGCGGCATACCTGTCGGCGCCGACAACCACCGGAACGTCATCGAGCTCAGTGGCGAGGATATGGGGCTCGTCCCCGGATTCTCCGGGCGGAAGCAGGATTTTCACACCGTCCGAGACGACGGCGACCCCGTTTCCCTTTCTCCCGTAACCCCTCGACACCACCGCTGTCTTCAGACCGGCCCCGGCAAGCATCCGCGCCGTCATGATGACCACGGGCGTCTTTCCCGTTCCGCCGACGGTCACGTTCCCGACGCACACGACCCTGCACGGGGCGTTCTTCGTCTTGAGGACCGCCCGGTCGTACATGAAATTCCTCACGCTCACGATGAAACCGTACACGACCGATAAAAGCGAAAGAACGATCCTGAGCGGCAGCGTCGCGGCGTCGGTGCGGCGGCCCCGCAGTATGTCTTCAATCAGTTTTTTCATCCTGTATATTCAACACCTCAACACTGTGTACGTTTCAGTTTCCCGGAAAGTGGCTCAAACGATCCCCGCGCGCGACATGGCGGTCAACGTCCTCGAAAGCGTGCCGGTAAAGCGCCTGACGACCTTCGGCCCGGCGTCGCTCATGGCCGCGTGCGTGTCTCCGCCGGGAAGAAGATGATTGAGCGTCTCCGCCAGATCATCCTCGTCGTGGACCAGTCGGGCGGCCCTGTCGCTGAGCAGTTCCTTCGCCCCCGTCTGCTCCATATAGGGGCCGAACAGCACAGGAACCCCCAGGGCCGCGGGTTCGAGCGGATTGTGCCCGCCGAAATCGCTCAGGCTCCCGCCGACGAAGGCCACATCGGAAGCGGCGAACATTTCGAGAAGCTCACCCATGGTGTCAAGGACGAGCACGGCTTCGTCTCCGCCCGTTTCATCGCTTCGTTTCCTGTATGAGAGTCCTGAGGAACGGAGGACACTCTCCACCTCGGGGAGGCGGTTCAAATGCCTGGGCGCCACAACCATCACAGCGGAAGGAAGTTTATTGAGGACGCGGGAGAACCCCCCGGCGAGAATCTCCTCTTCCCCCGGACGCGTGCTCCCCGCAGTGAAAAGCGGCGTTCCGGAAGGTATACCATATTTCCGGCGAATGACATCACGGTCGAAAGCCGTCCGGTCGGGCAGGCCGTCGAACTTGACATTGCCCAGGACGTGCAGTCTCTGGGGCGGAATCCCGAGCATGGCGAATCGCTTTGAAAAGGAGCGCGACTGGGCGCACACGAGGCGGATATGCGAAAGCGCTTCCGTGAGCCCCTTTCTGAAGATCATGTAGCGGCGAAAACCGCGTTTCCCGAGTTTCCCGTTGACGATGGCCACGGGAATGCCGCGTCGGCCGTTGGAGAGGATCAGCCAGGGCCAGAGTTCCGTTTCCACCAGCACGAGCACCGTGGGGGCGAGCGACCGGACGAAACGGCCGGTCACGAAGGGCTGATCGACCGGGGCAAGAAAGGCCGTGTCGACAATGGGAATATCGGCAGAGGCGTTCATGCGAAGAATGTTCCCGCGGCCCGATTCGGTGGCGGTGGAGACGAAGATGCGGCAGCCGGGAAACCTGGCGCGCATCTCCGCGGCGAGGGAAAAGGCGATACCCGCTTCTCCGACGGAAGCGGCATGGATCCAGATGCGTCTGTCACCGCCTGCGGGAATGTCTCCGGGCAGACGGAAACGGCGCCAGAGATAGGTTTTCCCGAAAAGGGCCGCGATACCGGCCGCCGGCAGAACCACGAGCGACAGAACCGTCATCGCGCATGTGTACAGAAACAGCATCATTTCCCCGGCGGAGCTCCCACATGTTCGTCGGCGCGGCGGTTGAGGTCCACGAGCCTTTTTTCGAGTTCGCGCCTGTGATGTTCGATGTTTTCGGGATCGGGACCGCCGTCGACCGGATAGGGTTTCCCGATCATCATGACCGCGCGGGAGAATGGCACAGGCATCTGAAACGAGTCCCAGCTGCCGAAATAATGGCTGCGGGACGCCCTCGATGCGATCGGCACCACGGGAACACCGGATTTCAGGGAGACGAAAACGGCGCCGGGCTGGAATGACCAGCGTGGACCGCGCGGACCGTCGACCGTGAAACCGGTGATCCCGCCGTTCCTCGCCAGACGCACCATCCGGGCCAGGGCGCGCACACCTCCGCGCGTCGTTGATCCCCTGACCGTGCCGAAACCGGCCGCATCGAGCGTGGCCGTGATGATCTCGCCGTCATTGTGTTCCGAAACAAGCATGATCGCTCCGGTGCTCCGCATGCAGTAGAACGGTATGAACATCCGTCCGTGCCAGAGTGCGTACACACAGTGAAAACCGGCATCGGGAGGCCATGCGCCGTCCTCGATCACCCATTCGAGCCTGAGAGTCGCCCCGATGGCCCGGACGAGGGTCCACGCGAGACGGCCAAGGGAATGGGGACCTGCAAGACGTGAATACCTCTCGTTCATACCGGAACTCCATTATTACCAGGAAACATGTCCGGTGGCTCGTTCTGCCGGCGGTCAATCATTGTTTTCCATGGCTTTATGGAAATGGCCGAGAATGCGCTCCATGATGTACATCCGTCCGCGGTCGCTCAGGCGGAAACCGTCATCGAACATGGAGTTGTATTTCTCGAGATCCGTATTACGTAGATGTCGGAAATGCCCGCCGATCGTGATGACCGGAAACTGGAGATTTCCAGCCTCCCACAGCAGGATTTCATTGAACTCTCTCAGCTTCAAAAGGCGGGAATCATATTCCTGAAGGATATCCTTGTAACCCGTGGATGAAACGGCCACGACAAAGATGCCATTCTTTTTGAGCAGGGTCAGCAGATCCCGGATCTGGACACGATATGTGTCCTTCGTCATGGCGGGAATGATGGAGTCGAAGAGACCGAGGTTGATGATGACGATATCGGGACGATAGGACAGGATATCCTGCTGTGCCCGCCGGAGGACATTGTTGACGGTATCCCCAGGCATGCTTGTGTTCACGACGCTGATGGTCGTGTCCAGCATGTCGGAGAGCTCCGTTTTCAGAAGCTGTATATAGGGCGTGTTCGTTTCCTGGAGCCAGCGGGTCGAAAAGAACGCATGACCCACAAGCACCACATTGACGTTTTCCTTGCCGGCAAGGTTGTTGAGTTCCCTGCGTATGACATCGTATCGCGCGGCGCATCCGGTCTGCAGAACCACGATCGCGGCCAGTGCGACTGCCGCGATATGTCGTTTCATTTCAATAATTTTCATCATCATTATAATATAGCCGCCGGGGAGGCCGGGTGTCAACGGCTTTTGGTGCCCTGACACTCCCCCATTTTCCGGCATAAACATATATTTCGAGGCTTTTCAGTTTCTGAACCGGGATTTTTGGGATTACGGGATGAACCACGATTTCAATCCTGTCAATCCCTGTATCCCATGAATCATGGTTCAATCGGCGTACGGTCTGAAACGTTGCATTCAGCACCCTTGGTATCATTCACGCGCCGCCCCCTCTCCGGCCTGCGGTGCCTTTCCGTTCGAAAAGTGAACGCCCCGCGAAAGGTTTACGCAGGGCGCTGAGCAGTGGATCACCGTTCACAAACCATTCATTCGCGGGTACGGTGCCGTAATTTGTCGATGGCCACCGCGGCGATGATGATGGCCCCGATGATGATCTCCTGGACATAGTTCGGAATGCCGGTCATGTTGCAGCCGTTGCGCAAAAACGCCATGATGAACGCTCCGATCATGGTCCCCAGGATCGATCCCTCTCCCCCGCTGAGGGAACCGCCGCCGATGACCACCGCCGCGATCACATCGAGCTCACGGCCCACCGCCACGGTCGGGTCTCCCACGGTCAGGCGGGAGAACTGCATGACCCCGGCGAGCCCCGTCATGAAACCGCCGAACGTGTAGATGAAAAATTTCATCCGTTCGACCCGGATGCCGCACAACCGAGCCGTGGATTCGTTCGAGCCGATGGCGAAGGTGTAACGGCCGAACAGTGAATATTTCAGGAGGAGCGCCACCACCACGGCGGACAGAACCATGAGCCACACACCGGGTGAAACCAGCATCCATTTCCATTTCGGGCTTGCGGACATGAGTTCCCAGAGCCACGTCATCGGGGCGTCCACCTTCTGCTCGTCGGCCAGCCATTTGGCCATGCCGCGCGCTATTCCCATCATGCCGAGGGTGGCGATGAACGGTATGATCCCCATTCCGCCGATGAGCAGTCCGGAAACCATTCCCGCGGCTGTCGCGGAGAGAACACCCGCCATGGCCGCCAGCAGGGGATTGAGGCCCATGTCGACCAAAAGGGCGGTCACCACCGTCGTGAACGCGATGACCGATCCCACGGAGAGATCAATGCCGCCGCTTATGATAATATAGGTCATGCCCATTGCAGCGAGGGCCACGATCACCGTCTGGTTCGCCACGGTCATGAAATTATAGGGTGTGGGGAAACGGGACGGTTCCAGCGCGCTGAAGAGAATGATGATGAGTCCGAGACCGATGAAGGGTCCCATGAGGGACATGATCCGCTTCAATCGCTCCGCGGGAGTCGCCGGAATGGCGGTTTCAAGTTGATCCGGTGTCGCACGTGTCGTCATTTTTCGATTCTTTCGGTTCCGGAAGTGGCTTCGTTCATGATCGAATATTCATTCCAGTCGCCGACAGGACGCTTTGGTCCGAGGATTCCGCGATGCATGACGGCGATGGTGTCACATATGCCGAGAAGTTCCGGCAGATAGGAGCTGACGATGACCACCGCCTTGCCGCGTTTCGCCAGTTCTCCGATAAGCCTGAATATCTCGACTTTCGAGCCCACATCGACTCCCCGCGTGGGTTCGTCCAGGAGGAACACATCCGCGTTTTCCTCCAGAAGACGCGCGAGGGCGACCTTCTGCTGGTTGCCGCCGGAGAGGCTCGACGCCTTGTCGGTCACACGGTCCAGCTTGATCGAAAGCTGCTCGGCCCCGCGTCCCGCGATACGGCGGACCGCGCCGTCCCCAACGATGCCGAGGCGCGCCGAACGGGGGAGCACGGAAAAGGTGATGTTCTCGGCGATGGAGCGCTTGAGGGCGAGCCCCTCGTTCTTCCTGTCCTCGGACAGCAGGGACACCCCGGCGCGGATCATCGAATGGGGACCGCCGAGACCGGTGATATCCGAAGCGTTCAGACGGATGGCCCCCCGTTTGCGGCCGATGAGGCCGAATATCGCCCGAAGGGTCTCGGTCCTTCCCGCCCCCACGAGGCCGGCGATGCCGAAAATCTCTCCGCGACGGACAGTGAACGAGACCTCGACGGGAAGATCGTTCCCCGCGAGTCCTTCCACGGCGAACAGTTCCTCGCCGATCCCGTGTTCGACACGGGGAAACATTTCGGTGAGGGAACGTCCCACCATCATCTCGATGATCGCTTCGGTGGACGTGGTCGAAACATCGCCCGACCCGGCCGTCTCGCCGTCGCGCAGTACGGTGAAACGGTCTCCCACGTGCTTTATCTCCTCGAGGAAATGGCTGATGTAGATGATGCTCACACCCTGTCCCTTCAGGGTTTCGAGCACATCGAAGAGACGTTCGGTGTCCTTGAGGGACAGGGACGATGTGGGCTCGTCGAGAACGAAGACCCGGCATTCGGTGAGCAGACCCCGGGCGATCTCTACGAGCTGACGCGCACCGGGGGAAAGATCGAGCACCTTCATCTCCGGCCGGAGATCGGGGTGCCGGAGCATGGCAAGAGCGCGCTCCATGCGTTCGGCATAGACGGAGCGGTCGATGAAACCGAGCCGCGATCGTTCGATCCCGAGGGTGAGGTTCTCCTCGACGGTGAGATGGGGGGCCAGGTTGAGTTCCTGGTAGACCATGGCGATGCCCGAACGACGGGCGTGCATGGGATCGCGCGGCTCGAAGCGTTCCCCGTCGAAGATGATCTCACCCCGGTCGCCACGAAGCGCACCCGAGAGGATCTTCATGAGCGTTGACTTGCCCGCGCCGTTTTCACCGATGAGGGCGTGCACCTCGCCGCGCCCGACCTCGAGATCCACTCCACGGAGCGCGCGCACACCGCCGAATGATTTCGTCACCCCGCGCATGGACAATATGATGTCGTTTCCCGCCATGGTCATATGGTCTTTCAAGTGCTCAGTCGAGATATTCCAAGAGATCGGGAGACAGGAGTTGTTTGATTTCCGGATCGTTCATGTTCTCCGGGGTCGCCACGGTGACGCCGGTGTCTATCCGTTTCTCGACGGTACCGGTATCGAGATAACGCACCGCCGTCTTTACACCGAGATAGCCCATGCTGAAGGGATTCTGGAGCACCAGCCCCATGATCTCGCCGCGCTCCATTGCCTCGACGAGCTTTTCCGAGGAATCGAACCCCACGAAGGTGATCTCCCCCGCCATGTCCCGCGCCTGGAGCGCCCGGAGAAATCCGAACGTGCTGGACTCGTTCGGCGTGAAGACGGCTTCGGCGGACGGAAACCGGTTGAGAAGGTTCTCGGCGCTCCGGAACGCGGTCTCCGTGGTCGGGCCGGCGTACTGGTTGTCCGAAAGTATCTCGATGCCGGGATATTTTTCGGCGATCGTGTCGAGGAATCCCTGCTCGCGGTTGGTCGTGGAGGCGCTTCCCTCCTGATAGCGGAGGACGATGAGCTTCGCCGTACCGCCCGTGAGCTCTCCCAGACGGTCGGCCGCCATGGTGCCGCCCCTGTAGTTGTCCGTGGCAACGAACGCCACATGGGAGTCGCCGTCCAGATCGGAATCGATCACCACCGTCGGGATCCCCTGCCCCAGGGCGTCGCGCACGGGACGGACCAGCGAACGGTCGTCCAGGGGCGCAAGGACAATGGCGTCCACCCTGCTTGAGATGAAGGTCTCGACTATCTGAAGCTGCTCCTCGCGGTCGTCCTCCTTCAGGGGGCCTTTCCAGATGATCTCGACATTCTCAAGCTCGCGCTGGGCCTTGATCGCTCCGGCATGGATGGATTTCCAGAATTCGTGGGTGGTCCCTTTCGGGATCACGGCGATCTGGCGCGCTCCTCCGGATTCTCCGCCGGAACCGCAGGCAGCAATGAAAAGGGTCATGGAGGCGAGAAGACTTATGATGGTGAATCTCGGTTTCATGGGAACCTCTCGTTCGACGGTGCGTGTGTAGTATCGAAAGCGGTATCACACGGGCTTCGCAGGATACTGAATGTCCCACTAAGTATAGACAATACGGCAGCGGCGCGCAAGCGCAACGAAAGGGACGCAATCCCCCATTTCCCGGCAAACACATTTTTCGGCGGTTTTCAATTGCTGAAACGGGATTTACGGGATTACGGGATGAACCGTGATTTCAATCCTTTCGATCCTATCATCCCAAAAATCATGGTTCAAACGATGTACGGTCAATCATCGGAGCGAGACTGACGAAAGGCTGGTGGACGGGCATG
>CAYNWJ010000037.1:0-16200 GCA_964400815.1 uncultured bacterium | reverse complement strand
TTCCCCGCGCGCTACACCGAACGGGCCCGGACAGCGCAGATGGACCACCTGCCCAATCCCGAACACCGCCGTCTCAGAAGCGCGGCGTCCGAACGGTACGGGAACGCGGTCACCGACGGCCTGTTCATGTGCAGCCGCGACGGGGTGTCATTCACGCGGTGGAACGAGGCGTTTCTCAGGCCCGGCGTCCAGTCCAGGCACACCTGGGCCTACGGGGACATGTATATCGCGTGGCACATCATCGAAACACCATCCGACATCGAGGGCGCCCCGCCGGAACTCTCCCTCTATGCAACGGAAAGCTACTGGACCGGCTCGAGCAGCAGACTCAGACGATATACCCTCAGGCTGGACGGTTTCGTCTCCGTGCACGCCTCGGCGGGGACCAGTGAACTGACGACCCGTCCGCTCATCTTCGAGGGCGGCCGCCTCGTTCTCAATTTCTCGACCTCGGGCGCAGGCTCGATCAAGGTTGAGCTCTGCGAACCCGCGGGTTCGCCATATCCCGGCTTTTCCATGGATGACTGCGACGAACTCTTCGGCGACGACGTCGCCCGCACGGTGACGTGGAAGGGCGCATCAGACACCGGAAAACTGTCGGGGAAACCTGTCAGGATCCGGTTTTCACTTGATGACGCCGACCTGTATTCGATGCAATTCAAAAAATGATGCTGCCCCCGCCCCGTCCTCGGACGCACAGATTGCCGGCAATCCCCCAAAAACCCAGCGGATAATACACATAAGCTGTTATAAAGTATGGTATTACATCCATAACACAAGTCAGAAAAGATTCTTTGAACAATTGATAAAACCGCATGTAACCGATGCTGGCGATGCTGGCGACGATGAAAGAATGACGATTGACCGAACGCCGTTTGAACCATGATTAATGGGATTCAAGGATTGACAGGATTGTAATCACGGTTCATCCCGTAATCCCCCAAATCCCGGTTCAGAAACTGAAAAGCCTCGAAATATATGTTTGTGCCGGAAAATGGAGGATTGTCAGGCACAGATTGATATTGAATTTGCCGCGGTTTTTGTGCATATTGTCTCCAAGGGGAATTCAAGGATGGAGTGTCGGGTAATCGCACGATTTCGCGTGAGAGATAAGGAGTCTTACTGTGGAAAAACAGTTGCTGATTGTCGATGACGAACAGTCTATTCGCATGTTGCTCGAAAAAGCGTTCGGCAAGGAAGGCTACGACGTCGTATCCGCCGCCTCGGCCGAAGAAGCCCTTGAAATCCTCGAAGAGAATCCGATCCAGGTCATGTTCCTCGATCTGAAGCTCCCCGGCATGAACGGCATCGAGCTCTGCCGCCGGATAAGGAGCGAGAACCCGATCGCGTGTATTTATGCCATGACTGGCTTCAGTTCCCTGTTCGAACTGGCTGACTGCCGTGACGCGGGTTTCGACGATTATTTTTTGAAACCTCTCGATCTCGCCGTATTTCTGAAAACAGCGAAAGAAGCCTTCGAAAAGATAGAGCGCTGGAAGAATAAATAGGAAAACGCGGCAGCCACGCCATATCATTCGCCATATCCAGTTGTTATATCGTCACATGACTCATTTCAAAAAAAATCCTTGACATATTGTTGTCATATGAATATGTTATATGACAACGAAAGGAGCGGATAATGGGAATCGACAGGGAACTGGGATTGAAAAAACCCTTCACGCACCGCCCGCACGAGGCCGTTCTGAATATCGTCCTGACCGGCACGGAACTCGCCAAGGAGGGTAGCCGTATTCTCAAGCCCTACGGCCTGACCGACACCCAGTTCAACGTGCTCATGCTCCTCAAGGACCATGCCGACCACGGGAGGATCAATCAGACGGAGCTTGGCAGAATGCTCCTTGTCAACCGTTCCAACATCACCGGCATTGTCGACCGGATGGAACGTGACGGCATGGTGAAGCGTCTGCCCGATCCCTCCGATCGGCGCGTGAACTGGATCGAGATGACCGAAGCCGGAGCCGATGTGCTCGCGAAAGCCCGGAAAGCCTATTATACCCGTATCGAGGCAATCATGGGCGGCTTGGACGAAAAAGCGTGCAACAACCTCTGCGCCGCCATGGAAAGCGTCCGCACCGCCATCAGAAACGCTGAACGATAAATCATATTTTTTTCGGGTTTTTGTTAACATATTAATTGTTCACCATTAATCTTATCTTGGGAGAACATCATGTTCATCACACTGCTCGCCGTCACATTCGCCATCGCTTTCGCGGTCTCGGCAATCGTCGTCAGCCTGTTCACCAAACCCATCGGAAACATCCTCGAACGTCTCATCTCCGATGAAATCAGCGGCGCGTGGCTCAGGTATATGCGCTTCGCCATGTATATCGTCGGCATTTCGAGCGGCGTACGCGTCTGGCAGCTGGAGAAATACATCACCGCAGACAACAAGGACAAGATCGTGGTCCAGCTCACCACGAACCGCTGGATTCTCGAGGTATACCGGACGATCATCGGTTCGCTCCAGGGGATCGCCTGGATGCTTTTGGTTTTCTTCGCGTTCGCACTCGTCGCTTATGTCATCGTCCGTATTTTCGAATTCAAAGCCGGGAGGCAGGCATGAAGGGAACAGCGCTGTTTTCACGCATTGCCGGCACGGGTACCCTTTCCGGAATGAGCCCCGCCGTCGGTGGATTCTTCAGAAAGTATCTCTCCCATGAAAAGATCGTTGAATTCGATGGGAAGCACGTCGTAAACACCCATTTCCCGCCCTGGCCGAGCCATGCCTTCGACCGTATGGCCGCCCGTTTCTCAGACATCGGCTCGTCGGAAAACCGAACACTCTATTCGGTGACACTCGCCCTGACCAACCGATGCGGCTACCTTTGCCGTCACTGCTACAACGCGGGGAGAAAGCAGCAAGACATACCCGCCGCGCTGTGGCGTGAAGCAGCGCGCACCCTCGAAGATATGGGCGTGGCGAGGGTGACCCTTTCCGGCGGCGAACCTCTGCTCAGAAACGATCTTGAAGATATCGCAGGTTCGTTCAGCGATGCGGTGTCGATCAATCTGAACACCACCGGTTCGGGCCTGACAGCCGAACGCTCCCGCGCCCTGAAGGAAAGCGGCGTTTTCGCGGCCGGTGTGAGCATCGATTCCTTCGACAGCACCGTACATGACCGGCAAAGAGGCCGCAGGGGAGCGCTCGATGCGGCCCTGAGCGCCCTGGAAACGGCGAAGAACGCCGGCCTTTATCCCTACATCATGACCGTGGCTTCCCACGAACTGCTCGAAGGGTCCGCCTTCATGCAGTTCATGGAAAACGCGCGAAGGGCCGGAGCCTTGGAGGTCCATCTCCTGGAACCATGCCCGGTCGGCCGCCTCGCCGGTGAAACAGCCGCCCTCCTCACCGGCGGGGAACGCGGACGCATCCTCGGCTATCAGGAGGAGATCGCGGGACGTGAGGATCTTCCCATCCTGTCAAGCTTCCTCCATCTCGAATCGGCGGACGCGTTCGGCTGCGGCGCGGGTCTCACCCACCTGTACATCGACGGCGCCGGGGAAGTGGGCCCCTGCAATCTCGTGCCGCTCAGCTTCGGCAATATTCTGGAAACAGCGCTCGAAGACATTCTGGCTCGCATGGGTAGGTATTTCACCGAACCGCGAACGGAATGCGTGGGACACACCCTCGCCCCGTTCATTCCCCATGATGCCGCGCCGGCACCGCCCGATATCTCGGAGGACATTTGCAGGCGGCATCTCCCGGCCGAACACGACATTCCAGCCTTTTTCAGGGCCAGAAAGGAAACAATAGGCGCGACGGGCGCCCGTGAGATCGAAACGGCATACGATCACGTGGCAGGGTCCTATGACGATTTCTGGGTGGTGGAGGCGGGAAAGCCGGTGAAAGCCCTCGTCGAATCTCTCGATATCCGGAAAGACATGCGTGTTCTCGAAGCGGGCTGCGGGACGGGGTTCGCCACGGCTTTGCTCTGCGAACGGCTCGGGGACGGTGCGGACTGCCTGGCTGTCGATATCTCGTCGAACATGCTCGGCCAGGCGGAAAAACGGCTTGCGAAAACACGGGGCGCCTCCCCGTCATTGATCAGGGGAAACGCCCTCGATGTGCTGCGTTCGGAAGGCCCCTTCGATCTGGTGTTTTCGAGCTGGGTGCTGGGATACATCCCCACGAAGGAATTCATCGGGTCGGCGGCGAAGCACCTCAAA
The DNA here is from genome assembly GCA_964400815.1 of uncultured bacterium. GTDB lineage: Bacteria > Latescibacterota > Latescibacteria > Latescibacterales > Latescibacteraceae. Next base: position 12,012 of record CAYNWJ010000037.1, on the reverse strand, counting down.
CCCGGCGGCAGACTCGCCTTCATCGTCCACCGCAAGCACTCGCCCGTACGGGAAATGGGAATTTTCGAGGAGATCGTGGCGGAGGATCCCGCTGTCCTCATGCGCCGGGTGGATTTCGATTTTCCGGAGGACGGGGAACATGTACGGTCGATGATCGCGGAAGCGGGGCTCACCGTCGAGTCGATCGAAGAGGATGCGGTCGTTTTCCCGTACGACACGGCGGAACAGGCGCTCCGTCATCTTCTCGAATCCGGCGCGGGTACGGCGTTCCACGAAGCCCTCGAACCCGGAAGGAGGGAAGAACTCACCTCACGGTTCGTCGAAATGCTTGCCGAACGCAACAGCGGGGCGCCCGCGTTCGATGTCACCCATGACTATGTTGCCGCAGTCGCCGTGAGGGGATCAGGGTGAGCCGCGGGAGACGTTACCCGATGATGTTCGACAGCGACTCCATGATGCCGAGAATACCTATCCACGCGGTTACGATGGCAAACACGAATGTCGCCCACATGCCCGCGTTCAGCCAGAGACCTGCCTTGTGCTCGCCCATGAGCGAACGGCGGTTGAGGAGGACGATGATGGCGAGTGAAACCACGGGCATGATGGTGGCCTGGAAAGCGTTCGAGATGATCATGACCCAGACGGGACGCCCGCCGAAAATCGGCACGGTGAGGCCGATCAGAAGCCCCAGGCCGCCGAGTATGCGGTACATAGGGCTCTGGATGTTACGGTCACCCCCGGTATAATCGCTGATGAGCCAGGGCAGCACGAGCACGATGGGAAACAGTGTGCTGAGACCCGCCCCGATGACCCCCACCACGAAGATCGAGATGGCGAACCGTCCGGCGAATGGTTCGAGGGTCCGCACCATGTCCACAGCGCGTTCAACGGGGATTCCCAGTTGATAGAGGGTCCCCGCAGCGCAGGCCATGACCGACGCGGACAGGATGAACATCATCGAGACGCTCACGAGGGCGTCGATCTTCTCGCGCCGCAGATCACCCTCCTTCCAGCCTTTCTCCGCCACCACAATGCTCCGCATGACAAACACCATCGCCGAACAGGTCGTTCCCGCCATGCCTGCGATGATGATGAAAGCGTCGGGCTCGGCTGGAATGCGCGGCACCAGTCCCGCCGCCAGATCACGCGGATCGGGAACGACGATGAACATGCTGAGAAGAAAGCTCGCGCCCATGATCACAACGAGGGACGTCAGGAATTTCTCGAAGCGTGAATATTCCCCGGTCCAGAGAAGATAATAGCACCCGGCGATGATGACGACAGTGATGGGCAGCATGGCGGCCCCTGCTCCGCCGGTCAGGATGGCCGTCCATTCACGGATGAGATCGGCGACGATGCCCATGATTCCGGCAAGGGAGGCGAGTTCACCGATGGTGAGCACGAAAATTGTATACAGGGCGATCCATTTACCCGCCGGGAGATGGTTCCTGTACGCCGCCATGGACGTGGTCCCCGTCACCAGGGTAAAGCGGCCGTACGCCACGAGCATGACCCAGGTGAAGAGGCACGAAAGCAGAAGCGTCCATATCAGGCTCATGCCATACCTGCTCCCCGCCGAAGCCATGGTCGTGATGCTTCCCGTGCCGATGTTGTACCCGATCATGAAAAGACCCGGGCCCACCGCGGCCAGGATCAGGCCGAGTTTCGCCGCAATTCCTGATTTCCTTTCAGCCACACCGGTCTCCTTTCCATATTCTGTAGTCATGCCGTTGATAGCTATATAATCGCCGCGATTGCCCGCCGCCAGTCTTTTTTCATGTCAGGAGGAGCCTCTGTATCTCCCCTCGAAAGCGAAGATGACCGCCTTTTCAGGGTTTCAACCTCCCCGCAAAAGACCCCTCTTTGAAAACTCAGAACTCATCCCCCGCTCCCTTCTCTTAAGTCTTTAATAGAAGGGGTGTTATCTTGTTTCCCCCTCTTTCGCATGCGAGAGAGGGGGACGTCACGGAGTGACAGGGGGTGAGTGGTGACTTTTCAGACCTCCCTGCAAAAAGACCCCCCTTGGACTGCCGGTGGGGTCTGCCTTTTGACAGAATCTCAGAACTCTTCCGCCTGTCGCTTCTCTGTGGGGATCGTCAGTATTTCACACCCGGCGCGCCCGATGGTCGTACACGACGAACACCACCATGGCAGCCAGCGTGACCACATTGGCCGCGATGATCCCCGAAAGCATCGTGAGGGGACTCTGTCTCGCGAGCAGTATGGCGGCGATCTGGAGGCCCATGCCCACCGCAAGTACCGGAATGAAACGCCACTGGTGCCGGGCGAGGAGATAATTGGAAATGACATTTATGAGCGCCACGGGAGTCACCGCCAATCCGATGAGCCGTATGAGCGGCTCCGCGCCGGGAACGTCCTTTCCGAAGGTGATGATGTACATGGGGAGCTTCGGGACTGCGGCGGCGACTGCGAGGGCAATTACCGAAAAGACCGTCACGAACGCGCAGCTTTTTATCAGGAACACGACCGGTTCGCCGCCCCGCGCGCTTTCCTCCGAGACAGACGGGAACATCACCATGAAAATACCGGAGATGATGAAGAAGCCGGACCCCACGAGAGCGGCGCAGGTGTATGCATCGGCGTCAGCGGAAGAGAATGAGTTTTTCGCGAACACCACATCGATATTCTTCATGACTGTAACGGCGAAGAGGGTGACCATGATCGGCACGGCGAGACCGTATGCGCGAATGATTTCGTCTCTGCCGACATGCTCGCGGGGATGGGTGAAAATGGTGCGGTCCGGCAGCCACGCCACAGCCATGGTGAGCGCCGTGGACAGAACCACGGAGACCATGAACATGTCCAGCCCTCCCGCCAGAACGAACAGCACGACCGCCCCGAACAGCAGGCGGAGACCGCCCCATGACATCTGCAGCACGGCCAGTTTGTAGAATTTCTTCAAGCCCTGGATGGCGCCCAGAAGGATCGGTATGGGAGCATAGATGAAGACGGCGAGAAACAAAAGGATGACCGGCACGATGCTGTCGATGCGGAGAAAGGAGGCGAGAGCCCCTGAAAAGAACGCGCCGGCCGCCGCGGTCAGTCCCGCCACGGCGATGGTGAACGCGAGTGTCCGCTCGAGAAAGACCCGCCGCTTGCCGTGCTCCCCCAGAACGGTATAGGCGGCGGTCTCCTTGCTCACCACGAACTGGAAGGCGGTGATGGGAGTGGTGACGATGAAGAACAGACGGAACAGCGCCCAGAGCGTGGAATAACCGTCACCGGGAAGCCGCACGGTCACCCAGTTGAAACCGACCTCGAAAACACTGGTGAACAGGCTGAGGACGAGATAGACGAATCCGCTCCGGAGAAACCCTCTGCCCACACTTCTCGTTCCGTCGCTCACACCAGCCTCCACACAAACCCTGATATGATACCGGTGAAAATATCAGGGATTATCGTATTCCATGATCGCCAAACATGGTTCATGCCATGATCGAGACCATGCTCCAGACAAGTTTGAAACGAACTGCCGGGCAGGGCGGCCGGACACGACCCCCGCGGGACACGGCCTCATCTTGAGGAAGAAACCACGCCGTGAAGGGTTGCGGCCGCAGGCCCTCATGGTTTATATTTCCCGCACCCATCGATGAACATGCGCACCATGGACCAGCGAACCACGGCGGGAAAACCCAATATAATGCGTCGACAGGATTTCATACAACGCTTTCTCCTTCCCGGCATTTTTTTCCTTTCCTGCGCCACGGCGGGCAAACTCGACCGCTGCCGCCCCATCCTCGGCCTCTGGCAGACGCAAAAGGGCGTGATCATGTCCCTTTCCCTGGCCCCCGACAACACGGTGAACGCAGCCGTGAAAGCCGCTCCGGGATTTCTGGAAGAGGATATCCAGAAAACTGAACGGCTCATCTCGGACATCCACCCGCTGGTGGACGGCAGGTTCGAGGGACGGTTCCTCATGCCCGAGGGCATACGTCCCCTGAACGTCATTCTCGCGCTTACAGATGGAAACACCCTCCTCATCATGACCAGGGATGGCAGGGCGCGCGGGGCCGGACTGATGCGCTGGACACGTGTCGAGAATCTTCCCGACGAGCTGAAATGACATTCTGCACCTGTGTTCCGAACATCAGTGACAGAAAAAAATGAAAGAACCGTGACGCCGGACACATCGCATGGAACGGAATGTGCTTATTATTTGTTTAACAAGTACCCCCATGATGCCGATAAAGTGAACAGGGAAGCGCCTGACACCCCGTTTTTCCTTGATTTTACCGGTATCGGGTGTTATTTTCACAGTCACTTCAAAAAACGTTTCCACCGGAGCCACAGGAGTACTGCTTATAGCCTAGTGCGATCGTACGTAAGCTTCACCCCGATCAGTCAGAACAAGCGAACGTAACCGTCACACGATTGCATCAGGCATGCGTCATTATGCATAAGTATGTTCTCCACAGTCTTTTGATAACCGCGCTCCTCATGGGAACGTTTTTCGTGTTTTCTGCAGCGGCCGCCGATGATTTTTTCAACGAAGGCCTGCTCAGGAAGCGTGACCGCGAGGTGACCGAACCACCGATCCCCGGCGAGCAGCTGGAACAGGAGGAGGAGCCCCGCGACACCGGTGTCGAATTGAGCTGGCCGGGCTTCCGTCCGCCGAAGAACTATCTGAAACCGCCCGTCTCCTATTCTGACAGCATAAACATCAACACACTCCGCCTCAACAGGATCCGCGAGATCACCGGTCTGCGCGAGGAACCGTCGTTCGTCGCCCCCGTGGACAGATACATGAACACGCTTCTCGAAAAAGAGTTCAGGCGTGCCTGGTCGGGCGACACCAAGCGCAGGCAGGGCTGGTCAGAGGCGTCAGGGGAATCGAACAAGAAAGGCGGCATTACCGACCTGGATTTCGTGATTCCCGGCAGCAAGTCACTGGAACGCTTCGTGGGCGGAGAGACACGCATCAACATCGACGGCCGCGAGAGGATCACCTTTTCCGGCAGGAGCGAGTGGACCGAGGGACAGATAGAGACCTCGGTATCGAAGAACTCGTCCTTCCCCTCCCTCACCATGAAACAGGAACCCTCCTTCCGCATCAACGGCGACGTGGGCCGAATCCACATCGACATCAAGCAGGACCCGCAGACAGGACAGTTCAGCAACCTGGAAGAGAACATCAACATCAAATACCAGGGCGAGGACCGCGACATCATCAAGTTCATCGAAGCGGGCAACACATCCCTCAGCCTCGAAGGCGCAACCTTCGCCGGATATCAGGGAAGCCACAAGGGGCTCTTCGGCATCCGTTCAGAGGGACAGCTCGGCCCCCTGAAATTCACCACCATCGCCTCCCAGGAGAAGAGCGAGGCCAACACGAAGAGCTTCCGGGGCAGGGCCGAGGAATCGTCGACGCAGATCCGCGATTATGAATACAAGGGCGGGACCTATTTCTTCCTCGACTTCCTCTATCGCAACCGTTTCGCCAACCAGCGCGACTCCATGGATCGCATCCCCTACAATCCCGCCGACTCGCTCACGGTGATCGAGGTGTTCGAGGACGACAGCAACGTGGGCAACAACCTTCACGAGGGGACCTTCGCCCTCCGCGGCAGGGCATGGCCCATGAACATGGACGAGAGCACGGAAAATCCCGACCTCGCCGTGGACGGCTACTACCACAAGCTGGACCCGAACAAGGACTACTATGTGGACCGGAGCCTGGGATTCATCCGCTTCAACCGTCGGGTTGCCGACGAATCCACCATCGGCGTCTATATCAGAACCAAGGACGGGCGGGAATACGGCTCCATGGACTACAGCACCGAGGACGAATCATCGCGCATCGAGCTCAAGCTCATCAAGCGCAAGAAACAGCTCCCGACCCACACCGACACCTGGGACCTGGAGTGGAAGAACGTCTATGACCTGGGGCAGCGTCAGATCGATCCCGAGGGATTCCAGCTGCGCATCTACAAGGAGGCCACCGACGGCGTCTCCCGCGACAACCAGGACGGCAAGCCGTACATCCACATCCTCGGCCTCGACAAATCGGACGAGACCGGGGCCCAGACACCAGACAACAAGGTGGACCTGAACCGCGGGTTCATCAATTTCTATCAGGGCGAGATCATTTTCCCCCTCCTGGAGCCCTTCAATCCCTCCGCGCCGCCGGCCGGGGTCACCACGGAGCTGGAGGAAAAGGTGCCGAAGATCTACAACACCCAGAACATGAACGAAAAGGTCGAGGCATCGCGCTACTACATCGAGGTAAAGACCGCCAACCGCGCTTCCACCATCAGCGTGGGCGGCGGGATGTTCGGCATCATGGAGGGCACCGAGCAGGTGCTTCTCAACGGCAAGAAGCTCACCCGGGGCAGTGACTACCAGATCGACTACAATTTCGGCAAGATCACGCTCCTCAATGAAGAGGCCATGAGCCCCACGGCCGACCTGGTGGTCCGCTACGAGGAACCCAACGCCTTCCAGCAGATGCAGAAGACCCTTCTGGGGTTCCAGGCTGACTACGATCTTTTGAGCGACTCGCGCATCGGCATGGTCACCCTGTTCAAGAACGAATCCACGAAGGACCGGCGTGTCAAGCTCGGCCAGGAACCGTCGAGGACACTGCTCTTCGACACCGACGCCCAGTTCAATTTCGATTCGCGCCTGATGACACGCATGATCGACAAGCTTCCCATGCTCGAGACCAACGAGGCATCGACCTTCAAGATAGAAACCGAATACGCACGAAGCATGCCCACGCTCAACACCCGGGGGGAAGTCTATATCGACGATTTCGAGGGATCGCACAATACCCCCATGAGCGTGGTCCGCTCGAACTGGACCTTCGCCTCTCCCCCGGACCCCTCCACCACCAACGGGAACCAGCTCAAACTCGGCCGCCTCCAGTGGTACAACCCCTGGAACCGCGTCAAGTCCAAGGATATCTGGCCGAACAAGGAAACCACCGCGGGCGAAAACACCGTGCATGTCCTCACACTGGCCTATGGCAAACCCGAAGGCGTGAACAACGCGGACGCCTACGCCGGTGTCATGAGTTCATTCTATGGCTCGGGACTGGACATGTCGCGGTCGCGCTTCATCGAGGTATGGGCGCGGGGGGCAAAGGGCGATCTCAAGATCGACCTGGGCTCCATATCGGAGGACTATTATCCCTATGATGCGCCCGACGGCCTTCTGTCCGCCGAGGACACCCCCATCCCCGGTCAGGGCCACGGTGACGGCACCCTCACGAAGGAGGAGGATACGGGGCTGGACGGCATGACGGATGCGCAGGAAAAGCAATACTATACCGAAATCGGCGACATGACCCGCGCGGCGCTCAGCGATCCGAGCGGCGACAACTTCTACTACAAGAGCGGCGACAAGAACAACTACACGGGCATCAACGGCACCCAGGGCAACGCGGCCGACGGCGACCGGCTGGGCACCCCCGACTCGGAGGACATCAACCGCAACGGCATCCTCGACACGCTGAACAGCTATTACGAATACAGCATCTCCATGGATGACCCCTTCCACCCCTATCTGGTGGAGGATTCGATCCCCGACGGCGATCCCCACGGATGGCGGCTGTTTCGCATCCCTCTCTGGAACAACCCGCGTGCAGTCCCCGGCGGTATCGGGGCGCCGGACTCCACACTCATCGAGTCCGCCCGCATGTGGGTGACCAACACCGATTCCACCATCATTCAGATCGCATCCATCGAGATCGTCGAGAGCACATGGCTCGAGCAGGGCATCGAAGGAGAAAACATCGCGGGGAACGAAAGAATCAGGGCGACCACGGCAAACACCCATGAAAACACCGAATACAGCCCGCCTCCCGGTGTTCGCGCCGAGATCGACCCGGAGACCAAAATCAGGAGAAAGGAACAGTCGATCGTCCTGAAGGTCGAGAACCTTCAGCCCGGCAACAGCGCCTTCATATACAGAAACTTCGAAAAGATGAACTTCACAGACTACACACGGCTCAGGATGTTCGTCCACGGTCCCGACAACCTGCCATCGAGCACCGAGGGCGAGACCGACGTGGAGATGGTGTTCCGTTTCGGCGGTGACAAGGACAATTACTACGAATACCGCACACCGGTCTACAACGGCTGGGACGAGAACAATTTCATCGATATCGACCTGGAACACATCACGAACCTGAAAACGGACCCTCAATACGAACTGTTCAAAGCGATGCCCGATTCGGCGTCCGCGCCGAGCGACACCGTGGGGACCAAGATATATACCCTCAACGGCCGTCCATCGCTCGACAACATCAAGATCATATCCATGGGCCTACGCAACAGGAGCGACATCAGATCAGTGACCGGCGATGTGTGGGTCGACGAATTGCGCATGGATACGGTGCGCGACATGACGGGATCCGCCGCCCGTCTCGATCTGAACACGAACCTCGCAGGATTCATGAACCTGACGGGAAAGGCGACCCGGAAATCCTCGGATTTCCACGACATGAATGCCAAGACGGGATCGGGGGAGGACAAGCTCGACTGGAACTCCAACATGAGCGTCAACCTGGACCGGTTCACCCCCCGGCGCTGGAACATCAGACTCCCGATCTCGGGAAGCATCAGCGAATCAAGCTCTCTTCCCCGCCTCAAGAGCAGATCGGACATCGTGCTCACCGATTCGCAGAAAAAGGAATACGAAACAAGAAACTCGGACCGTAAATACCGTGTGTCTTTCAGCAAGGGGCAGGACGAAACCCTTCAGAAAATCAAGTGGACCGACCTGAAATCATATGCCTCACTGCAGAATATCAGGGGTACGCTCCTGCACTGGACCCTTGAAAAGCTCAACACCAGCTACGATTGGGGTGAACGCTCATCGCACTCACCGTTTTCGGGGGACAACCTCACACAGACCAGCCACATCAAGGCGTCATATGATGTCAATCCGACTCAGAAAAGCGTGAAGCTCATGAACTGGCTCCCCTATCTCCCCTTCGAGCGCTGGGAGAAATTCGCCGACATGGATTTCAACATCACACCGTCGCAGTTAAACTATGAATACAATTACGACGAACGCACAACATACCAGACCAACATCGACGCCGTTTCCGACACGACCGAGAACAAGAACACCACCGAACGCATAAACTTCGGCTACAGCCCGATTTCGGCTATCAGGTACAACTACACGCTCAACAAGGCGAAGGACCTGATCCTCGGCCAGGAGGTCAACTACCGGGAGGACAACAAGATTTCCCTGACAGGCCCGACGTTCATGTATATAAGCAACAGCTATGACTACACGGCATCATACAACGAGCAGGACAATCCCCGGTACAGCCTCAGCAGCCGCGCCGGATCCAAATCCATAAAGACAGACCGCAGGGTCACCGCGAATGTGAACTTCGACTGGGGAAAGATTTTCGAGGACCTCAGCGGAAAACCGAAACCCCCGCGGGAAAAATTCAAACGCGAGAACACATGGCGCCTGTTCGAGCGGAAAGAGAAAAAACCGTCGGAAACCGGGGATGGAGCGGATGGAAACGCAGACGACGCAGGCGAAACACCGGAAGATACGGGGAACGAAGCCCAGCCGGAAGAATTCAACGGGGCGGCCGGCGACTCCGACGATGGCGGCGAAAGCCCCCGGGACAGCGGCGGAGAGAACGAATCCGAACCATCCGGTGTGCCGCCCGATGCCGAAGGCGAACAGTCCGAAGAGGAGAAGGAGAAGGAAGAGGAGGAAAAGAAGGGCCCCGGGGTCAGACAGGTGGTCCTCATGGCCATCTCCCGATCAGTGAGCCCCATCACCTTCGACTATTCCGATTCCAGGACCCTGGATTATTCCGGTATAAGCGACAGGCCGGGATTTTCGACACGATTCGGACAGGGAACCATTGCGGAACCGGATTCAATCACCGTGGTCTCAAGACAGAACACAGTGAGAACGGACGAATCCATCAACGCCAGCACGAAGATCAACCTGCCCCTCGACATGGGCATTTCAGCTGCAAGCAGGATAAACACCACGGCGGACGACTCACCGTCATCGACGAACAAGAGCGAAAACATGACACCGGTCGATCTGCGGTTCAGCTGGTCCCGCATCGAGGAAAAGGTGCCATTGATCAAAAACTACATCTCGAATATCTCGGTCAGTTCCGGTTTCACCAGAACGAATACGAAATCGTATCAGGAGGGGAGCCTCAGGTCCCGTAAAACCACCCTGTCACTTTCGCCGCTCATCAGCGTCAACGCCAATATTTTCAAAAAGCTGCAAACCAGTTTCAGCCTGACGCAGACGAGTGATTTCGGCGATGATTTTTCCGGTACGACGAAAAGTACGTCCGAAACCAATTCGACGAACACCACCACATCCCTGAGGTATACCCTGACACCTTCCGCCGGGCTGCCGTTTTTGAAGAACCTCAAGCTCAACAGCAGCATCAATCTTTCGCTTTCCTTCTCCACACGCGGAACGGAAAGCCTGCGCGGCGTGGGAGACGAGAAGATGGCGAAAATTTCCACGAACGATTCCTGGACGATTTCACCGAAGGCCGACTACCAGTTCTCGAGCAAGTTCCGCGGCGGCATGTCAATGGAGATCCAGAACAGCGTGGACATGACCAACAAGACCCGCAAGGTCAGGGAGGTCTCGATCTGGGGCGAGCTGATGTTCTGACGGGCCGCGGCGCATCCGTCCGGAAAAAATCATGTGACACCGTTCGAAATAACCATATATTGCTCATCGAACCGGCGATCGATCCACGCCGGGCCATTCATTGCCGAAAGACATCGGACCATGGAACGCAGACGCCCCGTAATGACAGCCGCGATCTGCCTGGTGTCGCTGCTCGTGGCGGCGGCATGCCCGGGAACGCGTCAGACAGAACCACCCCCGTTCGACAGCGGACGGGCCTTTGAGTATCTGGAGCGCCAGGTGGCTTTCGGTCCCCGCGTGCCCGGTACGGAAGCGCACCGTGAAGCGGCCGCATGGCTCGAGAAAACCCTGCGCACGGCCACCCCCCATGTCAGCCTCCAGCATTTTTCAGGCGTATTCGGCGGCGTCGAGACCGATGGCATGGTCAATATCATCGCGTCGTTTTATCCCGGGATGACCTCCCGCATCCTCCTCTGCGCCCACTGGGACTGCCGCCATCACGCCGACAGGGACCCCGATCCGGCAAACCGTCAAAAACCCGTCCCGGGCGCGAATGACGGGGCAAGCGGTGTGGCCGTGCTCCTCGAAATGGCGGCCATCCTGTCGGAACACGAACCACCGGTGGGTGTTGATATTGTGCTCTTCGACGGCGAGGACGGCGGTTCATACGGCGACAACAGCACGTGGCTTCTGGGCTCACGGCATTTCGCCGATGTCATGCCGGCATCATACCGTCCGGAAAGGGCGGTCCTCCTCGACATGATCGGGGACAGGGACCTCGATCTCACACGGGATGTGAACTCCATGTACGCCGCACCGAAGCTCTGGAAACGCGTGGAGTCTGTCTGCGAAACCATCGGCATCCCCTTCGCGCCGGGAGAATCGGACATCGTGGACGACCACATCCCCCTCATCCGGCGCGGCATACCGGCGGTGGATATCATCGATTTCAATTATCCCTGGTGGCATACGGTGGCCGACACACCGGACAAATGTTCGGCGGAAAGCCTCGGAAAGATCGGCCGTCTCGTGCTGGAACTGGTGTACGGGACTTCGTCATGAGCGCCATGTTTTCACGGCGGGACAGGGTGGCCGTTGCAGTCATCTGCCTCTTGATAGCCGCCGGCTGGCTCATACGGCTCGGGATCGACCGTGCCGCCATGAACGATGACGGTCGCATTGCGGTGGTCAAGGACGCCGTCCCCGTCCCGCCGGAGGTCAAAACGGCCTTTTCGCCGAACACCGGACGCACTGATATCAATACGGCGGACGCGGAAACACTGGAACGGCTACCCATGATCGGACCCGTCCGCGCCAGGGCCATTGTGGAGTGGGCCGAGACGGCGGTGCGCCAGGGCGACGTCGCCGGCGCGCTGGTCATCCCGGCCG
>CAYNWJ010000036.1:0-16531 GCA_964400815.1 uncultured bacterium | reverse complement strand
TCCTCCGTCGCCTCCGAGAAGCGGGTGGAGATGCCCTCGAGGGCGGCGACGAGGCAGCCCCGCCCCGCTCACCGCGCGCACCTCCAGGGTGTTACGTCCCGAGCGGAGGATCCAGGTCCAGTTTGCCGGGGCCTTGCGCCATTCGGTGTGATTGGTGTTGACCTCGAAGTGGGAGAAATTGGGCGTGTAGGTCTCGAACTCGAGGTAGAGGCGGTCCTTGGGCGGTCCGGCGGTGGCGTGGATGTGGACCGTGTTCAGGTCGGGATAGATGTCGCGCTCGCGGTCGGTGTACCAGGTGTACTGACGGCGGCGCGGCGTGCGCTCGTCGTACCAGTTGATATAGCCGTTCCAAGGCCACAGGGAGTTGCCGTGGCTCACCGGCCGCGGATACTTCTTCTCGTAGAAATTGTTCCGCGGGACATACCGGAAAAAGGCGCCGTTGAAAAAACCGCCCAGGTTGCTGCGGAAATGGTGCGAGAGTGACCCGCGCTTGAGTCCCGCCTCCTCGGTGTGGGGATCGAACCTGCCCCGTTCATAGGTCTTCCAGTCGATGGACCCGCCGGGGAAGAAATGGTCCAGGTATTTCCAGTGGATGTCCAGCATGTTCATGGGCTCGATGGTCTCCTCGTCCCACAGGTAGTGGTTGTAGGAGGCGTCGATGTATATCCACTTGGCGTGATCGTCGTTCCACACCTCGCAGACCTCGTGGCCGTCAACATTCGCCAGACGCGCCTGCCAGCCATAGGCCATGCACAGGCCGGCGAGGAAGTTGTTGTGCTGAATGCACATGCCGCCGCCGCCCGCCTCGTTGACACGCTTCACGATCGACAGGGCGTCCCATTCGGGATATTCGGGCTGGGGCTGGGTCCAGTTCCAGCGCTCGGAGGCGTATTCCAGGAGCCTGACCTGCTTCTCGAACTGGGTCTGCGCGCCGGCAAGCAGCTCGTCCAGGTTCTCCCGCTCCCGCAATTCATCGAATTCCGGGCGGTCGGCCTTCTCCCACTCCCACTGGAGCGAGGAATACTCGATGACGGGGTTGTAGACATCGACGATTTTGATGTTCGTCTTGGGTGGAACGGGATAGGCTTCCTGGTGTTCGGCCCTGACCGACATGGAGCGGAAGGCGGGGCTCACCAGGGGATTCTCCCGGGTGAATTCCATGCGCACCTGGACATAGCGGCGGTTGAATTCGCGGCCGGCCTCCCAGGTCACATCGTCGCCCTCACCGATGTATTCATATTCCTCCCACTGACCGGAATAGGGATCGGGGCTGGTTCCGCGGCGCATGTAGTATTCGATGCCGGTTCCCCGTGGAACATCGGCCCGGAGCTGGATCATGATCTTCTGGATGGTGTGCTGGGTGACATAGAAGCCGTCCGAGTCCGTCCGCCAGAGATCGATGACCGGCGACGCCAGCCAGCCTTCCTCCACGAAGCGGTCCATGCTGAGACGGACGGTATACTCGGCGCGTGTGTCGCCCAACGGACCGAATGGGCTTTCCTTCCAGGTCTCCCCCCCGTCGGTGGACTTGAATGACGTTTCGCCCACATGGGCCGGATCACCGCCGCCCTGCTCGAACTCGTCGGCCCGTGAGAGGTACAGGAGCCACCCCTCCTCCTCGCTCTTCGCCTGGGGGCATGACAGGGTGAAGACATTCTCTCCCTGTTTGAGCCACTCGGAAGGGAACTCGCCCCAGATGTAGTTCATGTAGTATGAAGAGGTCTCCCACACTTTCAGCTCCGTCGTGTTCCCGTTGACCTCGATGGTGAGGGGATATTCGCCCTGCCGGTGATTGTAGACCACCAGATAGGCTGCATGACAGCGGGGGTCTTCGACAGTGAGCACCTTGCGGGCCATGACATCGCCCCAGACATAATCCCTGTCGATGCCTTTTTCGCTGTCGCCTGCGCCGGGCGAATCGTTCTCGACCAGGTCCATGTCGAAAAGCGTCACCCGGTCATCACCCTTCTTCATGAGCATGTGCATGAAACCGTCGTCGTATATTTCTCCGCCGTCGGCCTCCCAGGTGACCACCGTTATGGGGCGTTCCCGCTGGGCGTCGGCTGTAATGCCCGCGAACATCGCCGCAGCCAGTACCAGCATGATAACGAGACGTTTACTCATTCCCTCTGCCTCCTGCATTATGGTGTTGTGTGTGTTTCATATCGGGTTTTCGCATGACTCCCGGTTCTGTCACGGGAGCCGTAACGTTCATAAAAATCTCAATACCGCCGCTCCCTGCCCGTCTGCCTGCCATACACCTCGATCCAGTCGAGGCGTGAACAGACCGCGCTCTGGCCGCCGACCATGAGATCGGTGAAGCCGATGGACCGGACATGTGAGAGGTCGGGGTTCTCCACGGTGTCCCCGGCGGTTACCGTGTCGATATCGAGGGTTTTCCAGCCCATGCCGGCGAGTCCGACAGAAAATTCGTGCCAGCCGGGGGTTTCACCCGTTCCCCGCACCGAAACGAGCCAGGAGCCGTCGGCCAATTCCACCACCACCCGCAGCACGCGGTCGAAATTCTTCGTACGCCAGCGCACCGAGCCGTCGGTGAGATCGACCGTGGCGCCCCGTTTCTCGAATGTCACCGCCCAGGTCCCTTCACACTGGCCCGACCAGACATACCAGGGGTCATCGGGCGGCTGCTCGTGATGGGACTTCTTGATCAAGTCGCGGCCCGGACCGTGAAGGCCCAAAACGAGGTCGTCGTTGAGCACGTGTTCCCGGGTGATCGGCGTCTCGGCGGGAATCTCGCGGAAATCCTCCCGGAAATACAGGGGCGGCGGAGTGGTGTTGTCCTGCTGGGCCATCGCGGCGGACATGCTTCCCATCAAAACGAGCATGGCGGCGATTGTGGCGGTGTGGCGTTTCACGACGTCTCTCCTTTTCGATCGGCGCCGGCGCGTGTGGAACTGGCCGGACTTTTATCGTTTCATGATGTGGCTGTAACGGTCGCAGCATTTCTTGTATTTCAGGCCGCTGCCGCAGGGACAGGGATCGTTGCGTCCGATGTCGGGCGGCGGAAGTCCGCGGTGACGGCGGGCGATGTCCCATGCGAGGAAACGGTACCGTTCCTCCGAATGCTCGAACAGCATACGGTAGGAATCGCACAGATAGTTGAGCGCATGGTAGTCACCGTCGGGAAAGATGCGGGACTTGATGCATCCCCGCGTGCAGAAGCCGAGGAACCGGCAGTTCTCGCAGCGGTCGTGGGGAAGGTCACGTTTCCCGGCGAATTCCTGACGGAGGGGATGCTCGATGAGCTCGGAAAACGGGCTGTCGTGTATGTTTCCCAGCTTCCATTCGGGACGGACGAAGAAATCGCAGGGATAGACGTCGCCGTTGTACTCGATCACGAAATAGCTGCCGCAGTCGCTCTTGTACATGCAGCACTCCGGGACCTGCCCGACCATGTACTGGAGGATGTTGTCGAAGAGCCGGATGCTCACATCGGGATACCCGTCCTCGAACCAGGCGTCGAAGAGCTCGCACAGGAAGCGGCCGAAAGATTCCGGCTCGAGCGAGAAGAGCGCGATCTCCCCGTCCTCGACCTCGATGCACTCGATGAACTGGAGATAATGGAATCCGCGCTCCCTGAGAAAGGAGTATATCTCGCGGGGATAGGCGACCGTCTGGTTCGAGACCACGGTGAGGACATTGTATTCCACGCCGTGATCCTCCATGACATCGCATGCTTCGAGCACGTGGTCGAACACGCTCTTTCCGCCGCCCGTAAACCGATGGATGTCGTGGATTTCCCGGGGGCCGTCGATGCTGACGCCCACGAGAAAATCCTCCGCGGCGAGGAAGCGGGCCCATTCGGCGTCGATCCCGATGCCGTTGGTCTGCATGGTGTTCATGACATTCTGGCCGGGAAGGAGGCGCTCACGCTCTATCTCCATGGCGCGCTTATAGAAATCGAGGCCCATGAGCATGGGCTCGCCGCCCTGGAAAACATAGGACACCGCCTCGGTGCCGGGAAGCTGTGCCCGTTCTACCAGTGTGGTGAACGTGTCGAGGCTCATGCGGTGCGCCCCGGTGTCGGGATAGGACTCCTCCGTGCGGCGGTAGAAGCAGTAGTCGCAGCGGAGATTGCAGTCATAGGACGCCGGTTTCACGAGAAACGAGCGGTGGCGATGCATGGGATGGTTCACACGGTCCTCTCAGTCGGTGGTTCGTTCTGCATCTGTCGGATCTACGGTTTCTTTGCCGGCAGCCAGCGGTTGTTGTATTCCTTGCGGAAGGCGGCGATGCCCTCGCGCACACGGTCCCAGGGCTGGACACCGGCGCGCGCGGCCCAAGCGCTGTAGAGGGCCGCCAGGTCGTTCACAATGTCCGGATGATCGGCGGCCAGGTCGTTCAGTTCGGTCCGGTCGCGTTTCATGTCATAGAGTTCCCAGCCGCCGGGATATCTGGAAACGAGCTTCCAGTCACCTTTTCTAACGGCGCGATTGCCCTCGTGTTCCCAGTAAATGGCTTCCCGTTCGAGAGGCGCGCCCGTGAAGGTGGGAACGAGGCTCATACCCTCGAGCGGTGTCGCGGGCCCGCCGCCGGGTGTCGTCGCATAGTCTGCGCCCGCGAGATCGGCGCAGGTGGCCATGATATCCACGAGGTGGCCCGGCTCGTCGCGCCATCCCCCCTTCGCCCCGATGCCCGCCGGCCAGTGCAGGATGAGGGGTGTCGAAATGCCGCCCTCGTGCACCCAGTGCTTGTAGAGGCGGAAGGGCGTGTTGGAGACATTCGCCCAGGGAGTCGCATAGCTCTGATAGGTGTCGTCGGGACCGGGCATGAGGCCGGAGATGTTTCCCCGCCTGACCGTACGGCCGTCGAGGGTCGTGTCGGGAACATACATGGCGTCGATGTTCTCAGAAAGGTTTTCGGCGCAGCCGCCGTTGTCCGCCAGGAATATGATGAGCGTGTTGCCGGCCTCCCCCGTGCGCTCCAGATGGGAGACGATCCTGCCGATGTTACGGTCCATGCGGTCGATCATGGCGGCATAGACCTCCATGCGGCGGACCTCCCAGTCCTTGTCATCGGCGTCCTCCCAGGCGGGGACCCGGGGATCCCGTTCTGTCAGGTCCCAGGAGGGGTCGATGACATCCATGTCGATCATGCGGGCGAGGCGCTCCTCCCTGAGCCTGTCCCAGCCGGCGTCGAAGCGGCCGGCGTATTTCGCGATGTCCCCGGCCGGCGCGTGCAGCGGCCAGTGGGGCGCGGTGAAGGAGACATAGCAGAAGAACGGATCGTCCGGCCGCTCCTTCCGGTGATCGTCCATGAACCCGATGGCGTTGTCGGCGATGGCGTCGGTATAGAAATAGTCGTCACCCTCCGGAGCGATGGGCGTGTTGTCGCGGACGAGGGTTATGGGGTCGTAGAAACTTCCGCAGCCGATGATGGTGCCGTAGAAACGGTCGAATCCCCGCTGACAAGGCCAATCGTCGGTTGACATCAGCTTCTCATCCTCCGTCCAGCGGCCGAGATGCTTGGTGACATGCCACTTGCCGGACATATAGGCGCCGTAACCCGCGTGCTTAAGAACCTCGGCGATGGTGCGGCAGGAATCGTTGAGCTCTCCCCGATAGCCATCGTAACCGGCGTCCTCCATCATGTGCCCTATTCCCGCCTGATGGGGATAGAGACCTGTCAGAAGCGACGCACGCGTGGGACAGCACCGGGCGGTGTTGTAGAACTGGCGGTATTTCAGGCCCCCCGCGGCCAGCCTGTCGATGTTCGGGGTGTCGATCCCGCCCCCGTAACAGCCGATGTCGGAATATCCCATATCATCCGCCATGATGAGAATGATGTTGGGACGTTCCTGTGCCGACTGTCTCTCTTTATCAGTGGTCCCGCCTCCGCATCCGGCCAGCCCCGCGGCTGCTCCCGCGCCGGTGGAAGCGAGGAAGCGCCGCCTGCTCATGGTCATGTTCATTCACGTGCTCCTTTTCGTACTGACGGGCGTTCATCCTGTCTGGGACACCGTGTCACCGGTTTCTCACACCGCATTTCTCCGCCCATGCCGCATACAGGGATTCGAGTTCCCGAACGGTTTCGGACCGTTCGGCGGCAAGGTCGGCAAGCTCGGTGCGATCGGTGTCGATGTCATGGAGTTCCCAGCCGCCGCCGGCCTTCGCGGTGAGCTTCCAACGTCCCCGGCGGACAGCCCGGTTTCCCTCATGCTCCCAGAAGAGGGCTTCGTGACCCGTCCGCGATCCGCCTTTCAAGACGGGCAGAAGGCTCAGCCCCTCGAGCGGAACGATGTCACCGCCGTCGAACTTCCGCGGATACTCCGCACCGGCGGCGTCCAGGCAGGTCGCCATGATGTCGATGACATGTCCGACCTCCCCGGTGCGTGAATTTTCAGGCACGACACCCGGCCAGCGGGCGATGAGAGGTGTCGCGATACCGCCCTCGTGCACCCAGTGCTTGAACATCCTGAAGGGCGTGTTGCTCGCGTTCGCCCACGAACGGCCGTAACTCATGTACGAGTCCACGCCCCCCGGCGGAAGGCCGTTGTTCCGGTTGTCGAATCCCAGGGCCCCGCCCTCGTGACAGCCGCCGTTGTCCGAAAGGAAGAGGACGAGGGTGTCGCCGGTCTTGCCGATTCCGTCCAGCGTGTCGAGGATTCTTCCGATGCCCCGGTCCATGCGGTCGATCTGCGCGGCATAGACGGCCATCTTGAGGGACATCAGTTCCTTGTCCTCCACAGAGTCCCACGGCACGGCCTCGTCATCGAGGGGGGACAGGGGCACGGACCCGTCGATGATCCCCAGCTCGATCATTCGTTCATATCGCTCGCGCCGCAAGTGCTCCCAGCCGTCGTCGTATCTGCCGCGGTACTTTTCTATATCCTCCGGCAGGGCGTGCAGCGGCCAGTGGGGGGCCGTATACGCGACGTACAGAAAGAAGGGGTCGTCGCCGCGTCCCTCGTTCTCGAGAAAGCGGACGGCGTTTTCGGTGAAGGCGTCGGTGAGGTAGAATCCTTCCTTCGGCGGGTCGTATGGTTCGCCGTCCACGGCCATCTGCCGGGTGACGCCGGCGGCCTTGGCTTTGGTGATGTCGAAATAGTTCGCGCCCCCGCTGATGAGCCCGAAATACCGGTCGAAACCCCGGTCGACGGGCCAGTGTGGACGGCTCTCCCCCACATGCCACTTGCCGGACATGAGTGTTGTGTACCCGGCGTTCCCGAGGGCCTCGGCGATGGTGACACAGCGGTCGTTGAGGTATCCCTGATAGGGTCCCGGCGGGCCGTCATCGACACCGCCGATGTTGACCATGCCGCCCATGCCCGCCTGGTGCGGATAGAGGCCGGTGAGAAGCGACGCACGCGTGGGGCAGCACCGGGCCGCGTTGTAGAAGCGGGTGAAACGCAAGCCCCGGTCCGCAAGGCCGTCGATATTCGGCGTGTCGATCCCGCCCCCGTAACAGCCGATATCGGAATATCCCATGTCGTCCGCCATGATGAGAATGATGTTGGGGCGTTTTTCAGGGCTCTTCACCTCACGTGACCCGTCTCCGGCGCATCCGGACAGCCCGAAGAGAGCGGACCCCGCCGCTCCCGCTGTTTTCATGAACGATCTTCGATTCATGGTACGGAATCCCCTCTGATTTCCCGTTTCCCGGCCCCGGTTGCAGTGGCGCACCCGGACGGCGGGTGTATTTCAACCGCTGCATGATATTCGGAATTTTTAGTATAGACAGGAGAGCGTCGCGGCGCAAGAAGTTCCGTGACCGGCCGGCCGCTGGCGGTGAAATTGGTCGTGGCTTTCGGGCTAGATGGCGGCGATGTCATCATCGCGCATGTCGAACCGCGGAAGCGTTCCCGCAAGGAGAAGACCGATGGGGCGAAAGATCTCCGTCTGCATCAGGATGATGCGGATGATGGCGGTCATGGGAACGGCGAGGAGCATGCCCACCACGCCCCAGAGAATGCCCCAGATCGCGAGGGACATGATGATGGTGACCGGATGGAGGTTCAACTCCCGGCCCATCAGCTTTGGTTCGAGACCGTTGCCGATGAACAGCTCGATCACCCCTGTCACCACCACGGCGGCGATGATGCGTCCCGGCGAGCCGAACTGCACCACGGCGATGGGAATGGGAAGGAGCGTGGCGATGACCGATCCGATCGAGGGAACGAAGTTCAGGAGGAACGCAAGCACCCCGAACACCGCCGCGAGCCTGAGCCCGAAAAGACTGAGCGCGATCCAGACCAGCACTCCGGTCATGAGGGACACCACGATCTTGGTCGCGATGTACTTGCGCACCTGACGGTCCATGTCCTCATAACCGCGGGCCCTGATGGCGTGGGGATCGCGGCCGGCGAGAAGAAAATAGACGAAGATCAGCAGCAGAACGACCGTGGTGACGAAATCGAATACGGTGCCGATACGGCCCGATACGAAATTGATCATGCGGCTCTGGATTTCCTTCGCAACCTCGGCCTGGTCCACCTCGACGCCCCAGGTTCCCAGTTTCGAAAGCACATTCTCGATCATGATGGCGAAGCTCTCGCTGTACTGGAAGGTCGTTGCGACCACGGACTGGATCAGGGACACCATGACCAGGCAGAAGATCAGAATGGCGACCACGACGATGAGAAACGAGACCGCCACGGCCAGAAACCGCGGCAGGCGGAAGCGGAGAACGAGATGGTCGAGGACCGGCGACACGAGGGAGAAGGTGAACACCGCAAGCACGAAGGGCACTATGACCGGACGGGTGAAATACAACACGGCGGCGATGCCCAGCGCTGCGATGATGATGAGGGACCCGGTGACCAGGCGGCTCTGTTCGTTTGGATTCGGGGGCATGACGGCCGTTCCTTACATGCGTGTTCGTGACGGAAATCCGTTCAGGAGTATGGAATATAGTCATGAAAACGCCGGAGGCAAACCGCTTTTCCGCCGGGAAGTTAACGGAAGAGGCAGAAAAAACCGGATACCCGGTTCAGCAACGCATAGTAATACTGTGACACGCGCAATTGATCAGAGAAGATTTTCGATTATATAACCCCTCCGTCACTATCGTGGCACCTCCCCTGACAGGGGAGGCAGGCACTGCGGGCGCCGGTAGTACATGTTCCCCCCTGTCAGGGGGGATACGGTCGAAGACCGAGGGGGGTTATTATGATCCCGGACTGAAGTCCGGGAAATGCTCTTGATTCATATGTTTAATCACCGGAGCAATAACCTTCTTTCGGTACGATGAGAATGACGACGCGAAAAACTGAATGAGAACGTGGCAAAGAGTAGTTTATTAAGCAGTATTCAGCTTACTCAGGCGGTATTGGTGACTGTGAAATCATTGTAAACGCTTTCAGGCAAACCTGACAACCCGTAACACAATCCTCACATTTCCCTGTTTCATTCTCCCGCCGGGCAATGTATACTGTAGCGGTGCATGTGTATGGTTACCGTTGCCGACACCCGAAAGGAGACATACACCCGATGCGAAAAGCCATTGTATCAAACACGATAATCCTTTTCCTCTGCCTCGCCGCCATCTCATGCGGCACGGGTGAAAGCGAACCGGAAAGCGCCATCACGCTTGAACCCGGCGGAGGACCCGTGGTCTTCGAGAAGATCCAGGTCACCGATTCCCGTGTTGTCCGCGGGTTCCGCGGCACACCGGTGGACGGGACGCTCAGGAGCTTCGATTTCCGGGGCTATTTCAGCGAATATCCAGACTCCCTGAGCGAGGGCTTCGACGCCAGCTCGGGGATCGACTATGCCTGGAACGACAACGACGGCCTCCATATCAGGCTGGCCGACGACCGCGGCTATGACGCCATCGTCATGCGCGGCGGAGCCTCGACACGGATGTATGCGGGATTCGAGGGCCTGACTGAGCCCGACGACATCGGACCGTCAGCCACCTTCGGCGTCCCCGGCACGCTCGAGGTGAAACGTTTCGCAAATCGCATGGTCATGGACGGCGCGAGCTTCTATGATGTCGGCGAAGGAGACATCGCCGATCTCGCCTTCTTCCGCATCCTCGACGGGAAACCATCAGGCACGGCCGAAACCTGGCGGCCCACGGGAGCATCGGCGGATATTCCCGAACCGGACCGCATATTCGCCCCCGAAAGCATCAGGCGCGCGCTGGACAGCCTCCATGTCGCGGAGGACAGGACGGTTCTGGCCCTTTCCCGGGATGACGGCGGCGGGACGGTTGCGGTCGAAGCCGGACGGGCCGTGCATTTCCTGACTTCTCCCGTAAGCGGCGATACCGGCCTCGGGGCTGTCGGCGTCTCGTTCAGAACCGAAGGCGGGAGCAGCGGTTTTTCATGCACCGCGGTGATGCACGACCCCCTGGACCCCTCGCTCGAACTGGTGTGGCTGCCCTTCAAGGGCACTGAAGACGGCGACTATCATTTCATTCTCGATTTCCCCGACCAGGTGCTTGCCGCGGGAGACCGGGTCTGGGTCACGCTCACCTTCGATACGGCGCTGACACTCACGGGGCAGGACGGTTCGCCCGCCATCGACGTCTACACCACGGATGCCGCATCCGCCATGCCCGAGGCCCTCGTCCACCGTAAATTCCTCCTCAAGACCTTCTTCGCCCTGCTTTCCGAGTGCCGGCCCTGGGGCTCCCGCCGCGGCCAGCCGCGCGACGAGTTCTTTTCGATCAACCGTTACACCGCACTTCTTCCCCAGCTTTTCATGACCATCGACCGCTGCCACATGCTTGCGCCGGACGATGACATGGTCAGGCAGTACCGCGAATGGGTTTTCCTGAACAGTCTCGACGAGCTTTCGGACATCAGGCCGCCCGACCCGCCCGATGGCGCCCCGGACTGGGCGTGGTATCCCCGCATGACCTGGCTCGAGGTGCGCGACATCGTCGACTGGTGGATCGAACACCGCAAGGTGCCCACCGGGGAGTTCGGCGGCAAGGTGAGCGACGATTCGGATCTGTATCAGCAGTTCGCCGATCTTCCCTATCTTGAAAGCGGCGGCGTGGCCCGCAAGGTGCTGGACGGCGCCGCGCGGCTCGCGGAACTGACAGACCGCGACCATATCGAGGACGGTCTCAATCTCCTCACCTGCGACACCCTCCATGCATACGAGGAGGGCATCAACCACATGGCCCTCATGGCGCGGTGGTTCTATGGCGATCCCATCTACATGGAACGCTGCATGGAATCGGCCCGCAACATGGAGAAGCTCACGTATGTGACCGATGACGGCAGGCGGCATTTCCGCGACAGGCGCGCCATGGGACACATTGATCTGACCGAACCCCACGAGCCCAGTGTCGACGGTCACGCCACCACACTCATGTGGCACACAGCCCTCCAGACCGCCGACTACAACCGCAACCCCCTCGCCCTCAGAAATGTCCGTGAATGGGCCGACTCGTGGCTCCTCTTCCAGAAACCCGGACAGTGGGCGACCGAGGTGGAGGTCCTGACAGGCAGGGTGCTTGCCTCTTCAGAGAACCGGCCCCTCTACGGCGGCTACAGGACGCAGGCCACGGTGTTTTCGTGGCTCTACGGCCTCACAGGCGAGGCGAAATATCTCGAGCCCTTCATGTATTACCATCGTCAGGGCGAGGCGCCTGCCCCCTCGGACAATTTCCTGTCCGATTCCTATTCCACGGGTCTGCTCGAATCACTGCCGGACGCAACGGTCGACAGGCTGGCCGGAAGCAATTCCCTTCTCGAAGTCTTCGTGAACAATGACGAATCCGACCTCATCGGGGACGCTCTCGGCGACCCGCGCCCGCGCTCGGCCGTGATCGCGAATCTCCATGACATGAGCCGCTGGCCGATGATGTACACGTCGGCCGAGCAGTTCACCGACCGGCTTTTCATCAACATCCTCAAAAACGCATCTCTGGCGCACCTGGGCGGGTATACCCAGCGGAACAAGTTCAATCCCACCATGGCGGTGAGCTGGTCCGGATTCGGGACCGATTACGGGGCCCTGGTGACGGAGAACCGTCCCGACGGGTTTTCCGTGCTTGTCTACAACTTCGCCGGCGAGCCCGTGGACGGGAAGATGCAGGTCTGGAACCTGGAACACGGAACCTACCGCATCACCACGAGAATCGACACCGACGGCGACAAGCGGGCCGATGAAATCGCGGTCACCGAAACACGGGAGCTCATGAAGGCCGACAGCCTTCCGGTCACATTACAGCCCGGCGTCGTAACCGCAATCACCGTTGAGCAGGTCGAAAAACTCGATCCGATCTTCACGCGGCCGGACCTGGCGCTCGCCGACCGTGAAATGAAGGTTTCCGGCAGGACGGTCACCGGCGTTGTGCACAATATCGGTTCATCTTCTGTTTCAGAGGTGATCGTCGCCCTCGTGGACGGAACGGGAAAGGAAGCGGCGCGTACCTCCCTCGGCGCCCTTGACGCGCCCCTCGATCTTGTCGCCCGGAAAGCCCGGTTCTCCATCGAGGCCGATACCGATCCCGACGGCTCATGGTCCGTGATCGTGGACCCCGACGGCGCCGTGGCTGAGATATACGAGGGCAACAACACGGCCTCTCTCGGGGAACCGTGGCCGCCCGATTATTCAAACGGCTGGGAATAACCCGTGCAAGGGAGGAACGGCCATGACATACATGCACTCGACAGGTATTCGACCGGCAGCGGTGATACTGGCGTCCGCCCTTCTTGCGGGGTGCGCCGGGGAACCGTCCCGTGAAACAGCCGGGCACTCCTTTCCCATCGCCGAAACCACGAAAACCTGCACACCGGACGGCGCTCCCGGCGAACGCTTCTGGAAGAGCGCGGCTGCCATGGGCGGATTCCGCATCGACGCCGACCCGTCGCTGATCCCCGAGGTTGACACACGTGTCAGGGCAGCCTACTCGAACCGGGGGCTCATGGTCCTCTTCGAATGCGATGAACCGGAAATTCAAGACGCAACAGACGCCATGGGAGAAGACGCCAGCCGCTCAGACAACTGCGAACTCCTGATCTTCTCCCGGCCGGAAACCCCCTGGTACTCACCCTACCTCCAGCGCCTCGACTACATGAACGCCAACGATTTCGTGCGCACCCAGCGGCGTTTCCTCGTCGATCCCCGGGGCCGGACAGTGGACAGCGACATCCACAAGAACGGCCCGCACACACCATACATCACCGACGATTCCTGGGAGGGAGCGTGGTCGGCGGGGGCATCGATATCGAAACACGGCTACACCGTGGAGATATTCATCCCTTGGGACACGATCGGCGGCATGCCGGGGCCCGGCCATGATTTCCGGCTCCATTTCGTGCGCAGACGAAGCGCCGGCGGCGGTGAACTGCACTCCTTCAACTGGTGCAAGAACGAAAACGTGTACGCCCCCTCCTTCGATCCCGCCGATTTCAACCAGGAGCATCCGCTCATCTTCGCTCCGGTCACCTTTTCCGGCGGCGGGGCCGTACTCGACCGTTTCATCGAGACGGAAGCCCCCTGGAAGATCGAACGCCGGAATACGGTCTTCGGCGAAGTGCTCACCGACGAGCCTGATCCCTTCCGGGCGGCGCATTTCTATCTCGGCATACGGGGATTTCTCCTCCCCGACAGCATCCGCACGCGATACGACGACGCGACCTGGACGGCCGAGGAGCGTCATTTCATCACCGAAACCGGCCGGGCGGGCATGAACGGTCCCTTCCTCCCCGGTTTCATGAATATGGTGGGAGTTTCGGGACTCGACAGCCTGAACGCCGAATACGGCATGCGGTTCACCCACCATGCGGGCGTTTCAGGGGCGCGTGCGAAAGAGCTGGGCGCAACCATCCTGCGTCCGCGCGGCACGGCGGCCTTTTTCGATCCCGTTCATGTCAGGCTCAAGACCGATGCGCTGGCGTCGTTCCTAGAAAGATACGGTGACGAGCGCTGGCTCTTCGACATCCGCGGCCAGGACGAGCCCTTCAACCAGATCGCGTCCATCCTTCAGCCCGGTACCTGGGAATGGGCGAACGGCGAGATCGTGAAACGGTACGGCGTCGGCCTGGGAGTTCCCGTTGGCGTACCTGACGTCCCCTACCAGAACCAGCCGGTCCACGAAAACAGCCGCGGTGTTCCCGATCACGATACCGCCCTGTCACGCATAGCCATGTTCCGCTGGCTGAACGGGGTCTTTCGCGACGCCGCGAAGCGGGAGCACGACACGGTGCGCCGTCACGCCCCCGGCAAGCTCTATCAGGCCTACAACAGGAACGCCGTCGCCGACCTGGACTTCCTCGATATGTCCCTTTATGACGGCATCACCGACTACCATTCGGCAGACCCGTACCCGTCATTCTGCAGCTATGTCTACGGGACCGCCAGGAGCCGGTATCACGTGGGATTCACAAGCAAGATGGTCACGGACCTCGCCGCAGGCAAGCCCACCCAGATGATCATCCAGGGCTGCGACATGATACAGCGTTATTCCACACCCGGCAATGTCCGCGAATGGGCCAGCCAGGCGGCCAAGGCGGGTGTGAGCATGCTCGACTGGTGGGGCACTCCGCGGCTTGACCATCCGGACCTGTACCGCGAGATGCTCAGATTATCCCGCCTCTGGATGAAACTGCCCGAACTCGACATCCCCGAACGGACGGACATCGCCGTGCTCTACAGCGACGATTCCCGTGTGGCAGCGGGTGACGAGGGCCTGCATGCCCACTACACCCTCCATGTCATTCTGGGCGAGAAACTGGGCGCATGGTACCGTTTCGTGAGCGAAAACCATGTCAGGCGGGGCCTTCACAGCCTCGACGGCGTCCGTCTCATCATCGCCCCGCATCTGGCCTACCTCTCCGCCGAGTTCGCGGACGATCTTGCCGGCCGGGTCGAATCCGGTTCAACGCTCGTGCTTCTCGATCCCGACGCCTTCACGCACGACATCGAAACCGGCCCGGTCCCGGAACGGCGCATGCGGCTCACCGGCCTCGGTGAATGCGCAAAGCGCCACGCGGACACGCTGCTCCCGACAGAAGCGGGACGCGCCCGTTTCGGCGGTTCCCCCCTCCCCGTCCGCCCTCTCAGGATCAGGGGAGACACCGGCAACGCGCGCGTGCTCGATCCACCCGCCGACGCCCGGGTGCTGTACACATACGCCGATGGTGAACCTGCGGCCTTTTCACGGAAGCTGGGCGCGGGAGAGGTGCTCATGTTCGGGGCCATGCCCTTCCAGGACAGCGAGTGTGCAACCATCGACTCCGGATGGGATGCGCTGTTCTCTTCGCTCGTCGACGAAAATAATATAGAGAGGAATATGCCGCTGTGGAATTTCATGTTCCCGGAAAGCGGCGGCGGGGTCGAAACGTTCGACCTTTTAAAATGAACGGCAGGCTCCCGTGCCATCGGGGCTTGCGCGTGTGAATAATCGAATGCCATGGGGAGGCCGCATGAAACCCTCGCGACGCAGTTTTTTCGGAACGCTCGGTGCCGCCGGGGCATCGCTCGGCGCAACGCGCAAAAAAGCCCGCGCGCAGAGAAAGTCCACCGCATCGTGCGAACTTCTCGAGGTGGGGACCCTCCCCGTCGGCCCCGGCAGCCACATGAACTATGGCATCTGGGCGCCCATGATCAACCGGACCGACGATTATGACTGGTACGGCAGAACGACCGGCATGCGCATCACCCACTGCTGGGACCGTGATCCCGAGGTGGCGGCGGCTTTCGCGAAGCAGTACGGCTGCGAGTCGGTGAAGCGGTACGACGACATGGTGGACAAGGTGGACGGGATGATATTCTCGTGCTTCTACGAGTGCGCGTGGTGGCCGAAGCTCACCCGGCCCTATCTCGAGGCCGGCGTTCCCTGCCACATCAACCGTCCCTTCGCATTGAGCATGCGTGACGCACTCGACATGGTCAATACGGCGAAGGCGCACGGGACCCCGATCCTCTGCACCGACGAGCGGGAATTCATCAAGGAATCCGTCACCGCCCGCGGCAAGGTGGAACAGCTGATCAAGGAAGGAAAGAAGATTCTCGGCGCGAACTCGGACAATTCGGCAGGCTACGAGTACCCCGCGCACGGCGTGCACGGCCTCTATTACATGCTCGCCATTCTCGGTCTCGATGTGGGGAAAGTGAGCTTCCAGGCGGACGGATGGTGGAACCAAAAGACGCCCACATCGCCCCATCCCCAGCAGTACGGCCTTCTCACGCTTCAGTACAACGGAATCGACATACCGGGCACAGGCACGCAGGACAAGCCCTTCATGGCCGCACAGCAGCAGCTCACGGGATACGCCTCCAACGCCAACATGCGCATCTATCACGACGGCGGATGGTGGGACATCGACAACCACTGGACCTACAACGACCGCCGCATGCGGATGTTCAGCCTCTTCTTCCCCACCGTGCTCCAGATGCAGAAGCTCTTCGAAACCCGCGAGATGGTGTGGGACTACGACTACATCCTGAAGAAGACCAAAATATTCCTGACGGGGTTCAAATCCCATCTGGAGCATGACGGCGCCCTGATCCCGGTGGCCGGTCTCCCCGACGACTGGACGGCGCCCTCCCCCCATCCCGACTGGCTGGACGATTCGATGTTCGATTGACGGCGGTCCGGTCCGGCT
>CAYNWJ010000035.1:0-16571 GCA_964400815.1 uncultured bacterium | reverse complement strand
CCGGCGACATCGCGGCGGCGACCGAACAGGTGACCTCGAACATGGGAACAGTCGCTTCGGCATCGGAAGAGTCGAGCGGTGTCGTGTCCCAGATCGCGGCGATGAGCGAGGAGATGTCCTCCACGATCAACAATGTCGCAAACCTGGCCAGAACGACGGCGCAGAATGTGGAGTCCATGGCGGCTTCCGGCGGAGAAATGTCGAATGCGGTCAACAATCTCGCCACGGCGATGGAGGAAATGACCGCTTCCATCAACGAGGTCTCCAAGAACACGACCAAGGCGAACAGCATTTCACGGGATGTGGACAGCCGGGCGAAAAACATCAGCGCCAAGATGGGGACCCTCGATCAGGCGTCGAAGGAGATCACCAAGATCATCGATATCATCAAGGATATCACCGACCAGACGAACATGCTGGCCCTGAACGCTTCGATCGAGGCCGCGGGCGCCGGTGAGGCCGGCCGTGGATTCGCCGTGGTCGCCGGAGAGGTCAAGTCCCTGGCCGGCAAGACAGGCGAGGCGACCGATGAGATCGCCACACAGATCGATGATATCCGGTCCAGCGTGAAGGAGGCTGTCGGGGCAATCGACGAGATCGCAAAGATCATCGATGAGCTGTCCGACATAAACAACACCGTCGCATCCTCCGTGGAGGAACAGAGCGCGACCATCAACGAGATTTCCCAGACCGTGGCCCAGACCGCCGGTAATGCCAAGGGTGTGGCGGACAAGGCCGAGGAGTCTTCGACACTGGTGAATGACATCGCGAAGGCCACCGACGAGGTTTCAATCACCGCCGGGGAAGTCGCCAAGAATGTGGAGGAGGCGTCGAAGGCGGTGCAGGAAATTGCACGGTCGGTGAACGAGGCGGCCGTGGGCACCAACGAGATTTCACAGAGCATACAGGGTATCAACCGCTCGGTGAAGGAGATGACCGTGGGCATCGTGGAGACCAATCAGTTCGCGACCGACATATCCAAGGATTCGGGCCGGCTCAAGGAATCGGTGGGACGATACAACGTGGGCGGGGAAAAGTTCGACATCGGCAAGGTGAAGAACGCTCATCTCGCCTGGCGGTCAAAGCTCGAAAGCGCCATTCGCGGCGTGATCGAGATGCAGGCGAGTCAGGTCAGCACCCATACCGAATGCGAATTCGGCAAGTGGTATCATGGCCCGGCCGCAAAAAAATTCAGCGGCAATCCGCTCTTTGCGGAAGTGGGCCGTCATCATGAAAAGGTCCACGAATTCGCCCGCAGGACGATACAGAAGGTGAACGAGCACAAGATGGATGAAGCGAAAGACGAGATGGAGCAGTTCGAGGAGGTCAGGAAGAACCTGTTCCGTTCGCTTGAGCTTCTGTATGAAGAATAGCCGGGAAGCAGGCACGAATTCACATTTGACGGGAAAGCGAAACAATACTCAATACAATAAGGAGCGGTAACATGAAAGTGTGGATGAAACTGGCGGTGGGGTTCGGCATTCTCCTGGTTCTTGTGCTTGTCATCGGCGTCATCGGCATCACAAGATTGAATGCGGTGCGGGACGGGTACGAGAAGGATGCATTCGCCGCTCTCGAAATGGATATCTGGGCGCTCAAGATACCCACGAACGTTCTCGACGCCCGTAAATTCGAAAAGCTCTATTTCGAGGACAAGGAAGCCCGATATATAGACGATGCCCTCAACAGGATTTCCGATGCGGATTCTCTCGCGAATCTCATCAACAGCAACACCCGGCTCGAGGAAGTTCAGTCAATGGTGGCCGATATTCGAGATGATCTCCGAGAATACCGCACTCACATTATCGAGATCAGGAACGAGCTCGAACCATACAAGAGCACGCTCGACGACCATGAAACCTATTTCGTCGTCATTCACGATCATGAGGATATTGAAGCGATCCAGCAGCAGCTTGTCCTCCATGGTGAGGACGCGCACAAGAAAGCAGAAGAGCTGGCGCTTCTCGAGCGGCGGATCGCCGAGGAACGCATGGCGGACGCTTCATCCAAGGCGAACAGCGCCTCCTGGTTCATGGGTGTCATGATCGTTGTCGCGGTGTTGATCGGCTCGGTCGTGGTCGTGGTGCTCACCAGAATGATCACCGGTCCCCTCCACAAGATCGTCGAATACGCCAAGCGGTTCGGTCAGGGCGATCTCACCGCCACGCTCGATATCGATTCCAGCGACGAGATCGGGGACATGGCGCGCGATCTCTTCAACGCCGTCAGCAATCTCCGGTCGATCGTGCGCGATCTTTTGGATTCGACGGCCAAGCTGACGTCGACATCCCAGGAACTGTCAGCGCTTTCATCCCAGATGGCGTCTTCCGCCGAGGAGATGAACAGCCAGTCCAACACCGTCGCCGCCGCCGCCGAACAGGTGACCGCCAATGTGGGCACGGTGGCGTCCGCCGCGGAACAGTCCAGCTCTGTCGTGCAGAACATCGCCGCCATGACGGAGGAGATGTCCTCGACGTTCAACACAATCGCCGGCAACGCCAACGACGCGTCCGGCAAGGTCAACAGCATGGCCCAGCTCGGCCAGCAGATGTCCGACGGTGTCAGCAATGTCGCCTCAGCCATCGAGGAGATGTCCGCGTCCTTCGGGGAAGTGGCGAAGAACACCGCCCAGGCAAGCAAGATTTCAAGGAACGCGAACGTCAGCGCGGAAGAAATCTCAGAAAAAATGGAGAACCTCAAGAACGTATCCCAGCAGATCGGCAAGGTCGTCAATGTCATCAAGGACATCGCCGACCAGACCAATATGCTCGCTTTGAACGCCACCATCGAAGCGGCGGGCGCCGGAGAAGCGGGGAAGGGGTTCGCCGTTGTGGCCGGCGAGGTCAAGGAACTGGCGCGCCAGTCCGCGGAAGCGACAGACGAGATCGCCCAGCAGATCGAGAGCATCCAGAACAGCACCAATGTCGCGGTGCAGGCCATCGGCGAGATCGGGTCCATCATCGCGGAGATAGCCTCCATAAACGAGACCATCGCCTCCTCGGTCGAGGAGCAGACCGCCACCACCTCGGAGATTTCGCACACCGTTTCCGACAACGCGCAGCAGGCGCGGGGCATGGCGCAGACCGCAAACGATCTTTCCACGGTGGTAAAGGAAATCGCGAATGCCACAAACGAAGCATCGAAGACAGCTTCGGAAGTGGCCAAGAATGTCGAGGAAACCTCCATCGGTGTCAAGGAGATCGCCCAGTCCTCCGGTGAAGCCGCCCAGGGAGTCCAGGATATCTCGCGGAACATCCAGGGCATCAGCGTCGCGTCGAACCAGACGGCGTCGGGAGCATCCCAGACGAACAAGTCTGCGCAGGAACTGCAGAAGATCGCCAAGCTCCTGCAGGAAGTCGTCGATCAGTTCAGAGTGTAAGAGTCTTCGAGAAACATCACCGACGAACGGAAAATGGATCACGCGAGGAAACGGACAGTGGTGTCGAAACAAATGAAGAATTGTGTGAAATGGCTCTCATTCTTGCTCGTGGCTCTGACAGTCGTCATCGGATCGGCGAATGACGCTGTCAGCCAGGAAAGCGGCGAGGGAGACATGGGCATTACGGGGCTGGAGCTGAGCGGGTTTTTCGATATTCATGCGGACCGGCTCCGGGAGTCCGACAATATCTTCGGCCTCGGTCCCTTCGAACTGGATCTGGAGTCGCCGTTCAACGACCGCCTGAGCGGAAGCGCCGCGATGGTGTTCGAGGACGGTGTCGCCGAGATCGGTGTCGGGTTCGTCGACCTCCATTTTTTCCGGGAGGGAACGTCTTCGAGCAGTCCCTGTGGAAGGATTTTCACCGATCCGGGGTTCCATGTCCAGATCGGTCAGTTCGATATCCCCTTCGGCGTCGATTATCTCATGTACGCGACTCCGGACCGTATCACCATATCGGCGCCTCTCATGACTGAATTTGTGTTCGACGGCGGCTGGACGGATATCGGCGTCCGCATGTTCAAGGCGCATCCCTGGTACAACATGACGGGATATTTCGTCAACGGTTTCGATAGCGGATATGCAGCAGGTGGACGCTTCGGTCTCCGTCCGCTGGAAAATCCCTTCAGTTCCCACGATATCCGCGAGGCGCCGCTTCTTGAGGCCGGAGTCTCGGCGGTGCTCGATTTCGACAAGGAATCGGGGAGCGAGTATACCTTTCTGGGAGCCGATATGGAAGCCAATCTGTCACGCGTGCGTTTTCTGGCAGAGTATGCCGTTCGTGACCACCGTATGGCGGATTTCAGGCAGAATGCCCTGTACGGTCAGGGGAGCTACGAATGCGACCGCCTGTCACTGGTTTTCTTCGGCCGGTATGATTATTACCGTGAAACCGGCGGAGACGCTGCCGGCGATCCGGAAACGACACGCATAACCTGTGGTGTGAACAGGGAGATTCTGGGTGTGTCCATGCTCAAGCTGGAATATCAGAAATATCTCGAAAACGACCACAAACTGAGCGGGCATGACGATGTGCTTGCCGCGCAATTGGTGGTAACATTCTAATGGATATGAAAAAGTATAGCGTTTATATTACATTGTTCCTCTTCCTGCTGTTCGGCGGGATCATCACGGGCCAGGAGGGAGAGATGCATTCGGGAGTGAACGATGAGGATCAGTGCGCGGCATGTCATGACATCTCAAGCGGGGATCGGAACTCGTATCCGCTGAAAGCCGACGTCAATGGTTCCTGCTTGGCGTGCCATCCCCAGGATAACACGAACCATCCCGTGGGGATGAAGCCTCAATTTGCGGTTCCCGGGGACATGACGCTGGCTGCCGACGGGGCCATGACCTGTGTGACATGCCACGATCCGCACACGCTGATGTATTCTGATCGTCCCTGGCAGGCGCGAAGCCTCGTGGGCAGGCTGTCGGGATTGTTCGGCGGGTCTTCCCGTTACCACACATATTTTCTTCGCAGAAACAATGCTCACGGCGAACTGTGTCTGAGCTGCCATGGACGTGAGGGAGAGGAATGATCATGGAGAAGGCTGACAAACAACGCCGCACACTGTTCATCAAAAAGACGTTTCAAATGAAGTTCATCCTGCAGTTTGTGCTGCTTGTGGTTCTGGGCGCCGTCATATCGGGCACGCTCCTGTATTTTTTCATGTCCAGCGAACTGGAAGCACAGATGTCGAGCGCGCACCTCACCATGCGTAACACGTGGGACATGCTGAAACCCTCGATTTTTATTACACATATCACCGCACTCGTCATCATTTCCCTCGTGACCGTCTATCTCGTCCTTTATTTTTCACACAAGATAGCCGGACCGCTCTACCGGCTCGAGAAAACCGCCGATCAGGTCGGTGCGGGTGACCTGTCGCTGGTCATCAAGCTGAGGGACAAGGACGAGCTGGGGCCGTTCAAACAATCGCTGCAGACCATGATCGACCGGCTCGGTGAAAAGATATCCATAATTCAGGACTCCTGCGCCCGGCTGAAAGAAAACGAAAAGCGGATCGTGGATGCAATTTCCGAAAGCTCCCTTGCGGACGATGAAAAGCATGCACTGATCGAAACGGTGAATGAATCCATAGACAGATCGAATGAGGCGCTTGCAGGTTTCAAAGTGAAATCTTCATAAGCGAAGAAACAAACAGGCAGAAGATGAAACACTGTCCCGTCGTTTGTTCCCCGACGGCGGACGAACCGAAGGAACACCATGAGGGAATCACTCAAGGTCCTTGTTGTCGATGACACCATCGTTTACCGGCAGATTCTTTCGAATCTTGTATCGGGAATCAATGATGTGGAGCTTGCGGGGACCGCGCCAAACGGCAAGATAGCCCTTTCGAAGATAGGTCTGTCACCGCCGGATCTCGTGCTGCTCGATGTTTCCATGCCCGTGATGGACGGGATCGAGACGCTGAAGGCCATTCGCAGGGATTATCCCGCAATCGACGTCATCATGATAAGCGGGGCTGATGTCGGAAACGCGGACATGACCATGAAGGCATTGAATCTCGGGGCGTTGGATTTCATCCCGAAACCGAAATCGGCTTCTCCCGAGGAAAGCGTATCGGTATTGAAATCATCCCTGACGCCGCTGATGTCTCTGGTCAAAACAAGGAAATATTCCCGCAGGACCAGGGACGCCGCCACGGCTGATGCTCCGCCGATGCCCACCGCTCCGGTGACGCCGGCTGCCGTCCCGGCCGCCCGCCCGGCCCCGGTCCCTGTAAAACCATCGAAGCGTCCCGTTCCGAGGATCGACGCCGTGGGGATCGGAGTCTCCACGGGCGGGCCGAACGCCCTCCAGCAGGTCATTCCGCTCATCGGTGCGGAGCTGGGCGTTCCCATTCTCGCGGTGCAGCACATGCCGCCGACCTTCACCGCCTCCCTGGCCGAACGGCTCGACCGGGATTCCAGAATATCCGTTGTGGAGGGCAAGGAGGGCGAAATACCGAAAAACGGTGTCATGTATATCGCGCCCGGCGGATATCACATGGTCGTGCGCAAGGCGGGCGCCAATCCGGTGATCGGCATCACGACTTCACCGCCGGTGAACAGCTGCAGGCCATCGGTCGATGTGCTGTTCCGTTCCATGGCCATGGTGTATGGCGGAAACATCCTCACGGTGGTGCTGACCGGCATGGGCAATGACGGCGCGGCGGGAGTGGGCGCGATTCGGAGGAAAGGCGGATATTCGGTGGTGCAGGACGAGAAGACGAGTGTTGTGTGGGGAATGCCCCAGGCGGTCTTTGTGGCGAACGAGGCCGACGAGGTCCTTCCCCTCGACAGAATAGCGAAAAGAATAATGGAAATAGCCGGCAGAGGATAGGTACTCATGGTAACAATTACCGAACCCGAATACATCCTCATGAAACAGTACATCGAGGAACACTGTGGCATTCACCTCGAGGACGGCAAGGAATATCTGATCGAAACGCGGCTCTCGGACCTTGTGATCGAAACCGGCTGCGCGTCATTCCAGGAATTCCACCTGAAGGCGAGGAACGATGTTGCGGGAAAACTGCGTGATCGAATCATCGACGCCATGACCACGAACGAGACGCTGTGGTTTCGTGACGAAACGGCATGGCAGTATATCCGGGAGGTCGCGGTTCCGGGGCTGCTCGACCGGGCGGAGCAATCGGGCAAGGCCAGGATATGGTCGGCGGCGGCGTCAACAGGTCAGGAGGCCTATTCGCTTCTGATGCTTCTGGACGAACAGGCGAAGGCGCGCGGCAAGCCGTCCCTGACGAACAACATCGAAATTCTGGCCACCGACATATCGACGTCGGCCCTGTTCATCGCCATGTCGGCACGGTATGATTCGTTCTCGATCAACCGCGGGCTGCCCGCCGACAAGAAAACGAAATTTTTCACTCAGGAAGGCAATGTCTGGGTGTTCGACCAGGATTTGAAAAAACGGGTCAAGTTCAAGAAATTCAATCTCCAGGAGAGTTTCATGTCCCTCGGAACATTCGACATGATTCTCTGCCGGTATGTGACCATCTATTTTTCCGAGTCATTCAAACGGGATGTGTTTTCGAAAATGGCCAGGGTGCTCAGGCCCGGCGGGGTCCTTCTGCTCGGCGCGACCGAGTCGCTGCGGGGATATTCCGATGATTTCAATATCTCGTATCATAACAGGGCATTGATTAATATCAAAAAATAGGGGTGCGCAGATGCGAATACTCTCAGTTGACGACTCGAAAACGGTTCGGGCGACGGTCAAAAGCATTGTCGAGGTTATCGGCATCGAGCTCCTTGAAGCCGAGGACGGTCTGGAGGGACAGAAGGTCCTGGAGCAGGTCAATGGCGATGTGGATCTCATCCTGCTGGATTGGGAGATGCCCAATGTGAACGGCTATGAATTTCTGAAAAAGGTAAAACAGGACAAGCGGTTCAGGAGCATTCCCGTCATCATGCTCACCACCGTGTCGCAAAAGGAAAAGATGATCGAGGCGATACGCGCCGGTGCGAAGCAGTATATCACCAAGCCGTTCTCAAGCGAGACCCTGTTGACGAAAATTGTTCAGGCGCTCGGTATCGACAGTCTGGAGGAATTATGAGAGACAGGATTCTCGAAATGCTCGGGGAGCATGGCGACCTCCCGCCGCTGCCCGATATCGTGTTCAAACTCCAGAAGATGATACGTGATCCCAGGACGAACGCGAAGACCATAGCCGGCCTGATCGAAATGGACCCCGTTCTCGCGGGACGCATCCTCAAGCTGTCCAACAGTGTGTATTACAGCCGGGCCACGACGCCGGTGACGAGCCTGCCGGTGGCAATCACCAAGATCGGGTTCAACATGCTCATCAAGCTGGTCTATTCCCTGAAGGTGACCAAGGCCTTTTCGGACAGCACCCTGATCGACAATGACGCGTTCTGGCGGCATTGCCTCGCAGCGGCGATCTTCACCCAGTCCCTGAGCAGACGCATCAGGGCGCACGTTGAGGAACAGGACATCGCATATCTCGCCGGTCTCATGCACGATATCGGCATCATCGTGTTCGGCTATCTCATTCCCGAGGAGTATGGTTCGTTCATCGAGGGCATTGCGGACGAAGAAAAGCCGCTCGAGGTGATGGAAAAGGAAACCTTCGGGATCGATCATGCGGAACTGGGCGCGATGTTCGTGGAAACATGGTGGGATGTCGATCAGCGCATTTCGATCTCCATCCGCCAGCATCATTTCCCGTTTCTCGGCGAGGGTGGAGAACGGCAATGCGAACAGATGGTGCATATCGCCAACGGCGTCTGCAACAATGTCGGTATCACCAACGGCATCGAATGCTATCATGAGGTCTTCAAGGAGGGCGCCTGGGAAGAGCTCGGCCTCTCTCTCGAGGATGTCGATGAAATTTTGAACGAGGTGAACGACGCGTTGGACCAGGCTCGGGAATTGATGTCCATCGAATAAATCACGTTCTCCCGCGTTCCCATGCCAGCGTCTCCACCGCCCTTTTTGGTGTATTCCCCCGCCCCTGGAATGAAAGTTTCACAATTATGGCACGAACACATTCTGGAAATCCCACCGGCTCCGAAGCGTTCAGCACCGTCTTCGACAGGCTCGCCGACGCCGCACTGATCGCCGACGCATCCGGGACCGTGCTCGCGGTGAACCCGGCGTTCGAATTGCTGACCGGCCACCAGCGCGCAAACATCGAAGGTATGCCACTAACCGAACTCATAGAAGAAACCGGCGACATCCGCGGCGACGGCCATGATCCCGCTCGCCTCGTGCTCAGCTCCGGGGAAAGCTCCGGCGTTTCGGTGAATGTGACGCCGGTCGCATGGAACGGCGATGATGGTTTCCTCTATATTTTTTGCCCCCGGTCCCCGGCTGCCGACGGTGACATTTTCCCATCCGTGGAACAGGTTTTCATGTCCCTGTGCCTGAAGATGAAAGACCGTGCCGAATTCCTCGATTCGGTGGTTGAAATGGCTGTTTCGATGAGCGGATGCCGCCATGCGGGAATACGAGTGCTCACACGGGAACGGTATGCCCCCTATGAAGCCCGGACAGGGTTTCCCGACGAATGGTGGAAAACGGAAAACATGCTCGATGTGGATCATCACGAATGTGCCTGCAGCAGAGTCCTGGATGGTCGTCTGAGCCCTGATGAACTTCCGGTGTCAACGGCCGGCGGATCTTTTTTTACCGATGATATTCCCGCTTTTTTCGAGCCTTTGCCGGACGAATCGAAAAAGAACTACCGGGCGGCATGCGGAAAGTGTGGATTCCGCTCCATGGCGATCATCCCCATCCGGTCGGACGGGAATATCGTGGGCGCCCTGCATCTGGCGGACGAACGCCCCGGAACCATCGGGCGGGATGTGGTCGAATTCTTCGAAGGTCTGAACGACCTGATCGGGGATGCGATTACCAGGTTCGACATGGAGGAGGAACTCAATCGGACGATCGACACCCAGCGGGTCATCAATGAGATACTCAAGCTCCAGGTCAGCGACATGCCTCTCGACGATATCATCGGAAAGACGCTGGACCTCATTCTCTCGATCTCATGGCTCGCGTTCGAATCCAGAGGAGTGATTTTTCTCTACGATGAAACATGTAACAGCCTGAGAATGGTAGCCGAGCGCGGAATCGATGCTCAAATCAGGGAGCTGTGCTCGTCCGTTCCCATCGGAAGGTGTCTCTGTGGAAAAACGATCGAGACCGGAGAGGTCAGTTTCGTCGAAACCATTTCATCCGATCACGAAATACTATACAGCGACATTTACCCGCACGGGCATTACTGCATACCCATCAGGCAGCGCGATACGAAGCTCGGTGTTTTGACGGTCTATATCCGCGAGGGGCATGTTCGCACCCGCCACGAAGAGGAATTTCTCGTCGCCGTGGCGAACACCCTCGCCGAAGTCATCACGCGCACACGCACCGAACGCCGCCTCGAATCGTCCGACACTCTCATGCGCATGATTCTCGATGCTGCGGGTGAGGGCCTGTACGGTGTCGACGCTGATGGGGTCATCACATTCGCCAATCCGGCGGCCGCGCGCATGACCGGCTGGACTGTCGGGGAGATGACCGGCAGGAATCATCATGAGCTGCTTCATGTTCCAACGG
Source organism: uncultured bacterium (assembly GCA_964400815.1). GTDB lineage: Bacteria > Latescibacterota > Latescibacteria > Latescibacterales > Latescibacteraceae. Next base: position 6,024 of record CAYNWJ010000035.1, on the reverse strand, counting down.
CCGGTGATGATGAGACTCCCGGCCCTGAATCGTGCCCCCTGTGCGGCACCCTCCTCGACGGAAAGCCGCGTTCGGCCGGCGATGGTGTCATGTGGACCAGGGACGGCGGCAGCATCGAGACCGAGTTTACCAGCACGCCGCTTGTCGAGAACGGTGAACCAGCCGGTGCGGTCGTTGTTTTCAAGGACATAACCGAGCGTAAAAGGATCGAACGTGAGCGTTCGTTTCTGGCCTCGATCGTGGAATCGACCGACGATATCGTCATCGGGAAGAAACTCGATGGAACGATAGTGAGCTGGAACCATGCCGCCGAACGGAAATACGGCTACACGGCCTCTGAGATGGTCGGCCGCTCCGTCGAAACCCTCGTTCCCCCCGAGATGGACAGCGATGTGCCCGCCATCCTCGATAAAATCCGGAAAGGTGATCGTGTCGATCATTATGACACCATCCGCATGGCGAAGGACGGCACACGGATGGATGTCACGCTCACCGTATCGCCGATTGTCGATACGGATGGACACGTCATCGGCGCGTCGGCCATTGCACGTGATGTCACGCAACAGAAGCGGGCGGAGACCGCCCTCAGGGAATCCGAATTGAAGCTCAGGGCCATCCTGAACAACTCCCGCCAGTCGTTCGTTCTTCTGGACAGTTACGGCAGGATACAGGCGTACAATACCATTGCGAAGAAGCGGGCGCAGGCCGTATACGGTATCGAATTGAAGGAGGGCGATTCGGTCCATGCAATGGTCGGGAAAAGCGATTTCGAGGATTTCAACCATATATTCGATAGGGCGATGGCCGGAAAGAATTCGACCGTCGACAAATCGATCATCGGCATGGACGGTTCCGTAACGTGGTTTTCCTTCGAATTCAACCCCGTGCTCGATAATGACGGGAAAAGCGTTGGTGTCATCATGAACACCCTCGACATCACCGAGCGGATGGCCGCAAAGGAATCCCTCGAGAAGAACGAGGAAAAATACCGTCTGCTGGCCGAATATTCCACGGACATGATTTCGCGTCACGACGCGGACGGCGTGTATACCTATGTGTCCCCGGCATGCCGGTCGCTTATGGGATACGACCCCGAAGAACTCATCGGTCGCTCGGCATACGAGCTGTTTCACCCGGACGATCTCGAAAAGATACAGGCAACCCATGACACCATCGTCGAGACACCGCAGACATTCACCGTTCAGTACCGCATCAGAAAAAAAGACGGCTCCCATGTGTGGTTCGAGACGAAGAGCCGGACGTTCATGACCGAAGGGGACGAAGGGCCGCGGGAGATCATCGCGGTTTCCCGTGATATCACCGACCGCAAGACCGCCGAGGATGCGCTCAAGAAGAGCGAGGCCCGGCTCGCGAACGCACAGCGCATCTCCCGCATGGGTAACTGGGAATGGGACATCGAAACGAACGACGTATACTGGTCGGAGGAAATATTCCGCATATACGGATTGAAACCGGAGGAGTTCACACCGACCTATGGTGCGTTCATAAACTTCATTCATCCCGACGACCGTGAATTCGTCCTCAACGCCATCGATGAGAGTCTGGAAAACGACAAGCCTTATAATGTCGAATGCAGGATCGTGCTGAGGAACGGGGTTACAAGGGTCATCAACGGCAAGGGCGAGGTCATCCGCGATGAGCAGGGAAATGCGAAACAGATGCTCGGGACCGTGCAGGACATATCTGACCAGAAGCTCATGCGCAAGCAGCACGCCAGGCTGGCATCCTTCCCGGAACTGAACCCATATCCCATTATCGAGACCGATCTCGCCGGCTCGGTCACCTATCTCAATCCGGAAGCCAGCTCCATGTTCCCCGAGATCCTGGTCGACGGGGCGGACCATCCCATTCTTGGCGATCTTGTCGGGATCATTTCTTCGATAAGCTACGACCGGGAGCGTAACATCGTCATCGAGACCAGGCTCGGAAACCGATACTTCGAGCAGCGCGTGTCCTACATCCCCGAAAGCAAGCGTCTCCGCAGCTACATCATTGAAATCACCGAGCGCAAGCAGGCCGAGCAGCTCAAGGAGAACATGAGCCGGCTGAAGGACAATCTTATCAGCGCGCTGCACATCATTTCGGGTAAACTGGACCTGGAAACTGCGCTCAGGGAGACACTTCTGAATGCGAAACGTCTGACCCAGGCGAAATATGCCGCATTCGCCGTGCTCGAAAACAACGAGGTCGTCAAGTTCCTGCACGATGGCATGACCGACAGGGAACGGGCGAAGCTCAAGAAATGTCCCCCCATGGGTGGGCTTATCAGGGCCCTGATCAACGAGCGCAGGACAATACGCGTGGACAGCATAACGGACGATCCACGATTCAGGGGATTCCCCGGGGGTCACACGCTCATGCGCACATTTCTGGGCACGCCGATCGTCTTCAGGGACAAGATTCTCGGTATCATCTACATCTCCGACAAAATGAACGGTGAACCGTTCACCGATCAGGACGAGGAGATTTTCGAAAGCATGGCCGCCCATGCCGCTGTCGCCATCAACAACGCGGGGCTCTATGAACAGATCAAGCGCTTCAACGAGGAACTCGAGGAAATGATAAACGAGCGGACGCGCGAACTCGAAGAGGCCGTGAACGAGGCCCGCATCGCCAATAACGCCAAGTCGGAGTTCCTTGCCAACATGTCTCACGAACTGCGAACGCCTTTGAACGCCATCATCGGTTTCGCGCAGCTCATCGAGGAGAAATATTTCGGTCCCCTCACAACGAAACAGGATGAGTTTATCAACAACATCCTCGTCAGCGCACAGCATCTTCTGAACCTGATCAACGATATCCTCGACCTTTCAAAGGTGGAAGCCGGCAAGATGGAGCTCGATATCGAAGACATAGACATTCAGACTCTCATCGACGGCAGTCTTGTCATGATCAAGGAAAAGGCCATGAAACATGACATCTTGCTCGATGTCGATATCGGGGAAACCCTCAAGGGTGCAACCATAAAAGGTGACGAGCGAAAACTCAAACAGATCATGTTCAATCTTCTCTCGAATGCGGCGAAATACACGCAGGACGGGGGATCGATCAAGGTATCAGCATCCATTTCCGGGCATGAGGTCCTCATTACCGTATCCGATACAGGCGTTGGCATCGCGCCCGAACATCTGGGAGAGATCTTCGAGGAGTTCTATCAGGTGAACGACAGCGCTGCGGGCAAGCCGCCAGGTACGGGGCTCGGTCTCTCCCTTGTCAAACGCTTTGTCGGGATGCATGACGGCCGTGTATGGGTGGAAAGCGACGGCCCGGGGAGGGGCAGCACATTCGGTTTTTCCCTGCCCATGCGCCATTCGCGGTACGATACCGCCGGTGACGGGGAAAAGAATTGATTACCATGACAGGAGTGTTCCCATGAATCCCACGCGTCATACGATACTCGTTGTGGACGACGAACCCCTGAACCTCCAGGTCATGGAGGCCATGCTCATTCCCCTGGGCTATGATGTTGTTCTGGCCAAGAACGGCGAGGAATGTCTCGATATGATCGGACAATGCGATCCCGATCTGATTCTTCTCGATGTCATGATGCCCGGCCTGAACGGTTTCGAGGTGGCCAAGCGAGTGAAAAGCGATCCTGATACCTCGATCATTCCCATTGTGATGGTAACCGCTCTCAGGGAGGTAAGCGACCGTATCAAGGCTCTCGAATCCGGCGCCGATGATTTTCTCACCAAGCCGGTCGACAAGACCGAACTGCGGGCCCGGGTGCAGTCCCTTCTCAAGGTCAAGGCGTACAACGACCACATGCGCGACTATCAGAAATCGCTGGAGTCGGAAGTGGCTTTGCGGACACGGGAGCTCAACAAGGCGCTCGACACGATCAAGACGGGCTCCCTCGACACGATCTATCGTCTCTCACGCGCGGCGGTGTACAAGGACGAGGGCACGGGATCGCATATCAAACGCATGGCCCATTATGCCGCCGCCATATCCAGGGCGATGGGATTCGATGATGCAATGGTGGAAACGGTCCTCTATGCGACACCCATGCATGATGTGGGGAAGATAGGAATACCCGACAGAATTCTTCTCAAGCCGGGAAAGCTCGATCCAGATGAGTGGGACATCATGAAACAGCACACCGTCATCGGGTCGAAGATCCTCGAAGGTTCCGACGCGGAATTCATCAAGCTCGGGGAGGTCATCGCTCTCAGCCATCACGAGCGCTGGGACGGCAGCGGTTATCCGAAGGGGCTCCAGGGTGAAGCAATACCCCTCATCGGCAGGATCACCGCCTTGGCGGATGTTTTCGACGCGCTCACCACGGAGCGTCCCTATAAGAAAGCCTTCGGTATCGAAAAATCCTTCCAGATCATCAGGGAGGGAACGGGATCACATTTCGATCCCGCCGTTGTGGACGCCTTCTTCGGCATCGAAGATGAGCTTCTCGACATCAGGAAGAGATTCCCCGACGACGAGGGGAGCTTTCTCTTCAAGATGTCAGGCCTGTTCTGAACCGGGCTGGGGGTTCTCATCAGTTGATGCACAGTATGGTTTCCTGTTTGCCGTTTCATCATTCAGGCCTTTCCCGGCAGTGAGGGCGGAAAGTCCCCCTGTTCCACGCCCCGTATGCCACTCATTGCTGCTCGCTTCCCGGACTCCCGTATCACACACGCTCAAATCTGCGTCTCCCGCGTACCATGCCGAAAAATTCCAGCCGTTTTCGGGCATGCCCCGAAACGGGTATCATGCGTCAGGAATGGTTTCATGATTCCCATGCGTCAAACGCTCGATGGAAGGGTAACCGCCTGAATCAGCGCGCCATGATCACCGCGAGGGCGATATACACACAATAGGAGAGAAACAGGAGCAGTCCCTCGAATCGCGATATCTTGTTGCCGCTGATCGAAAAGGGGAAGAGGACGAGCGCAAGACCCAGCATGAGGGGCAGGCCCACCCGCGCGAGATAGGGATCGGGCGATATGGGGAATGGGCTGATGACCGCGGTGGCCCCCAGGACGAGCAGTATGTTGAAGATGTTGGAGCCCACGATGTTTCCCAGGGAGATGTCCGCATGTCCCTTGACCGCGGCCACGGCCGATGTGAGAAGCTCGGGCAGGGACGTTCCCAGAGCGACGACGGTCAGGCCGATCACGGATTCGCTGACGCCCAGGGTCCGCGCAATCTCTTTCGCGCCTTCCACGAAGAGCCATCCCCCGGCCGCGAGGCCGAAGACTCCCGCCGCAACCATGATCCCGAGCACCGTATAGGTTTTGTCGGCGTTTTCATCCTCAACGTCCATGGAGACGGCGGGGCTGTTTTTGCAGTGGAGAAGATAGACGGCGAAGAGAATAAGCATGGCAGCCCCGTGCAGCCTCCCCGCATTCTGCATCACACCGATGGCATAGACGTATATCGATATGGCCGCGAGAAAGGGAAGCTCCCATCTGACGAGGAGACGGTTGACCGCGACCGGGCGGATAAGGGCGGTGATGCCCAGGATGAGGCCGATGTTGGCCACATTTGATCCGATGACATTGCCGAAGCAGATATCTCCCGAGCCCCTCAAAGCCGCGGAAAGGCTTGCAGCCAGTTCGGGTGCGCTGGTGCCGAAAGCGACAACGGTGAGGCCGACGACAAGCTGGGATACGCCGCTCTTGAGGGCGATTCCCGAACCGCCGTCGACCAGGAGATCGGCGCCCTTGACGAGCAGCACGGCACCGATGAGGATGAAAAGGATGGGAGCCATCTATGGGATATCCGTTCAATGGAAGATTGCAATCGTTCGGAACATCCCATAGAATAGTATTTTTTCCGCCGCCGGGAAAGAGAAATGTGTGACTGCTGCCGCAGGGAGAATCTTTTTTCGGGGTGTGATCTGGTCGAACCGGGACGTGTAATCCGGCACTCCTCCGAAAATCCACGAGGTAATACACATAAGCTGTAATATTTTAAGGCTTTTTAAGCAATTTACAGAAGCGCAGGCGCCGATGCTGTCGCCGATGGAAGAATGATGATTGACCGTACGCCGTTTGAACCATG
>CAYNWJ010000034.1:5129-16642 GCA_964400815.1 uncultured bacterium | reverse complement strand
CGGACGCGGATCTTCTCAAAAATCTCGACAGCACATCAGGCGAATCGATCTTCACATCGCTGCGGGAAACGATCCCGCAATCCGACTTCGGGACACTGGACCAGACCTTCACCGCCCTGCGCCGTGATGCGCTCGATGATCCGTCGTTCACCGCCAAAGCCATCGACGCCCTCACACTCCTCAACGACCGTCGATACCCGACGAACGGGAAGAAACGCAGCCACATCGCGGCCCTCGTTCGACGGGAGCTCGACGCCCTTTTCCGCGGCCTTCCCGGCATCGGCGACACATCATCGAAAAGCCCGTACCGGCTCATCGGATTCGGGAGCCGCGGAGAACTCCGCCCCCCCGGACCGGGAGAACGCATCCTCGTGGTGGACGCCGACGGTTTCGAACCGGAGGGAAAGGACTGCGATTCGGCGCTGGTGCTGGATGCTTATATCAGGGGATGGAAACGCTTCATCTGCTTCGGCCTCGTGGGACAGCGGTTCACCGGCTGCGGCCTCGGGCCCGAGACCGACGATGTTGTCATCGACGTGTACGGCAGTTCCGGCGACTATCTCGCCTCGGGCATCGACGGCATGACCATCCGGGTCCACGGCAACGCCCAGGACCAGCTCGGCCAGATCATCAAAAGCGGTACGCTCGTGGTGCACGGCGACGTGGGCCAGGCGTTCATGTACGGCGCCAAGGGCGGCTCGGTTTTCGTCCTGGGAAACGCGGCTGGACGTCCCCTCATCAATGCCGTCGGCAGACCACGCGTGGTCATCAACGGCACCTGCCTCGATTTTCTGGCGGAATCGTTCATGGCGGGCGACCCGTTCAGCGGCGGCGGATTCGTGGTGGTCAACGGCATGGCGTTCGACGATGACGGCATGCTTTCGCCGCTCGATGACCCGTATCCGGGCAGCAACATCTTCTCCCTCGCCTCGGGCGGGGCCATCTATGTGCGCGACCCCGGACGCAAACTCGTGGAACAACAGTTGAACGGCGGGATATTCATGACCATGACCAGCCGGGACTGGGACCTGATCCTTCCCCGGCTCGAGGAGAACGAACGTCACTTCGGCGTCACCGTCGATGAGCTGTTGACCGTCGACGGCGAACTGAGGGAACCGTCCGCCGTCTACCGCAAGGTGGCCCCGGCCAGACTCGGCGCGGTATCTTCGGGAACGACCGATGTGATCACCGACGACAACACCATCGAGGCGCTCTCGATGGAATGACCTCTTTTCAGGCGATCCGGGAGAATTCAAGATTGACAACGATGAAAGGCGACATCTCATGACGGTACGGATAAAGAAACCACTGCCCGGCGCGACGACGCTCAAAACGATCGTCGAGGACTCCACGGGCGCCGACCTGTCCGTCTGCCTCCAGTGCGGAAAGTGCACCAACGGCTGTCCTGTGGCGGAAAGCGTGGAGGCAGGCCCGGCCGAACTGCTGCGCCGCCTTCATCTCGGTCTCGAAGCCGATGACATCCTGCCGTGCGATATCGTTCAGCTCTGTCTGTCGTGCGGGACCTGCGTGGCTCGCTGTCCGATGGAGATCGACATTCCCCGGATCATCGATGCGCTCAGGGTTATCGCCGGAGAACGGGGCGCGGTGAAGACGGAAGGGAACATCCCCCTCTTCAACCGGGCCTTCCTCGAAACGGTGCGGCTCTTCGGACGGACCTATGACATGGGCATGATCGGCGCCTACAAGCTGGGGACGCTGAAGCTTCTCCAGGACACCGGGAAATTTCCGGCCATGCTGAAGAAGGGGAAAATCGCCCTCGTACCTTCGACCGACGCCGACCGCAGGACGGTCCGGCGCATATACCGTATCACGAACCGTAAAAAAACGGGCGGCACATGAACGACCGTCAAGGCGAATCCACCATGCCGGATAAAAAACCCGTCTATTCATATTTTCCCGGATGCTCGGCGGAGTCCACCGCCCGGGATCTGCATCGGTCCACACTGGCCGTCGCCGAAAAACTGGGCATGGAACTGCGTGAGATCCCCGGCTGGACCTGCTGCGGGGCCACGGCGGCCCACCAGACCGATCCCGTTCTCGCGGCCGCACTCCCCGCCCTGAACCTGGCAAAGGCCCGTGACGACGGCGCCGGCACCGTCCTTGTGAACTGCGCGGCCTGCTACAACCGCATGAAGACGGCCAATCACGAAATCCGCGGGGATGACCGGATGCGGGCCGATGTGGCCGAGGCGACGGGCATGTCCTATGACGGCGGCGTTCATGTGCGCCACTTCATCGAGGTGCTTCTATCCGATGTCGGCGCAGGGACCCTTTCGGAAAAAATCGTGCGCAGGCTGACGGGTGTGTCCGCCGCTTCCTATTATGGATGCCTTCTCGTCCGGCCGAATGGGATAACCGGCTTCGACGATCCTGAGGACCCCCGTTCGATTGATACGATCGTTCGGGCCCTGGGAGCGAAGGCGCTCGACTGGCCGCACAAGGTCGAATGCTGCGGCGGAGGCCTGTCGCTTTCACGCACGGACGTGGTGGTGCGTCTCGCCGATTCCATTCTCGGCATGGCGAAGGATTCCGGCGCGGACTGCATCGTTACGGCCTGTCCCATGTGCCAGGTCAATCTCGACCTCCGGCAGTCGGATGTGGAAAAGAAATACGGAAGACGATACGAGCTGCCTGTTCTGTACCTTACCCAGTTGATCGGCCTCGCCATGGACATCCCGCCCCGCAAGCTGGGACTGGAAAAGCTCATGGTGCCGCCGGACATCCTGTTCGACAGGATCGGGTATACCGTATAGCGTTGTGCGACACAAACGAACCGAAACCAAAGCTGTGGTCATCGATAATGTCCGAAAACACACACATGCCGAAAGCCGCTTCCACGGTCGGGGCGGTCCTCGTTCAGGGCGGCGGCATCGCAGGCGTCCAGGCGGCGCTTGACCTGTCAGCCGCCGGATTCAAAGTCTATCTGGTGGAACGCTCCCCCGCCATCGGGGGCATGATGGCGCGCCTCGACAAGACCTTCCCCACTGGCGACTGCGCCACCTGCATCGTTTCCCCGAAGCTGGTGGAATGCGCCCGCGACATGAACGTCGAGATACTCACGCTGTCCGACATCGAAGGCATCGAGGGCGGGCCGGGAAATTTCCGTGTGAAGGTCCGCAGTTTCCCCCGATACATCAACGAGGACATCTGCACCGGTTGCGGCGACTGCGTGGAAGTCTGCCCCGTATCGATTCCCAGCGATTTCGAGCGCGGTCTCGGTTCACGGCGGGCCATCGCGAAACAGTCCGCCCAGGCCGTCCCCAACATGGTCGACATCGTCAAGAACGGGCACGCGCCCTGCAAGGTCTCCTGCCCGGCGAACATCAATGTCCAGGGCTATGTTCAGCTCATCAAGAAGAAGGAATACCTCAAGGCGGTCGAGCTGATACGCGAGCGCAATCCCCTTTCCGCCATCTGCGGCCGTGTCTGCACCCATCCCTGCGAAGCCGAGTGCACCAGAGCCGCCGTGGACGATCCCGTGGCCATCCGCCTTCTCAAACGATTCGCATCCGACCGTGAAATGGAGATGCTCGATGCGGGAGACATCACCCTGCCGGAGCAGCGGACACCGGAACCGGGAGCGAAACGGATCGCCATCATCGGCGCGGGACCGGCCGGTCTGACCGCCGCGGACGATCTCGCGGAACGCGGTTTCGCGGTGACCGTCTACGAGGAAGCGGAAAAAGCGGGCGGCATGCTCCGGTACGGCATTCCGGAATACCGCCTCCCGAAACGCATCCTCGACCACGAGATCGAGCTGATACGCCGCAAGGGCGTCACATTCAACCATGGTGTCCGGGTGGGACGTGATACCACCTTCGATGACATCCGGCGCTCCTCAGATGCGGTGTTTCTCGCTGTCGGCGCCCCCGACAGCCGCAGGCTCGGCATACAGGGAGAGGATCTTCCCGGTGTTCTCTCCGGGCTTTCATTCCTGCGCGCCGCCGCCGACCCGGGAAACCGTCCCGCCATTCGCGGCAGGACACTCGTCATCGGCGGCGGTAACGTGGCCGTTGACGCCGCACGAACGGCGCTCAGGTGCGGCGCTGACAGCGTGGAAATGATCGCTCTCGAATCACGCGCCGGCATGCCCGCCTATCCCGAGGAGATCGCCGCGACCCTCGACGAGGGCATCGAGATCCGCAACGGCTGGGGACCGAAGCGCATTCTCGGTGGCGCGACGGTCGAAGGAATCGAGCTTCGACGATGTGTGCGTGTTTTCGGAAACGACGGCCGTTTCGCCCCTGAATACGACGATACCGACACAGCCCGGATCGACGCCGACACCGTCATCGTCGCAATCGGTCAGGCGGTGAACCGGGAACTGCTGGAATCCCTCGGGATCGATGCAGGCCCGTCCGGTCTCATGCTCGATGCCGTGACCCTTGAAACTCCGGTTGACGGTCTGTTCGCCGGCGGAGACATTGCCACGGGCCCCGCCTCGGTCATCGACGCCGTGGCCGCGGGCAAACGGGCCGCCGAGTCCATCGCCCGATACTGCGCCGGTGAGGACCTGACCACCGACCGGTTCGAATCGACGGTCAAACCCGTCCCCGAGGACCTGCTTCCCTCCACGAAGGGCGTGGCTGAACGGAGACGCTCCGTTCCCGCGGAACTCGCCGTCGACGCGAGAAAAGGCGCCTTCGACGAGGTCGAATGCGGGCTTTCCGAAGAGGACGCCCTCGCCGAATGCGAGCGCTGCCTCAACTGCGCCATGTGCTCGGAGTGCATGGAGTGCGTTTCCGCCTGCGAACAGCTCGCGGTGAACCATTCCCAGACCGGGGAGATCAGGGAACTGTCCGTCGGCGCGGTCATTCTCGCTCCCGGTTTCGAGGAGTTCGGCGCCGCAGCCAAGGGCGAGTTCGGTTTCGGCCGCTATGCGAATGTCATGACAAGCGTCCAGTTCGAACGAATGCTCTCGGCCGCCGGCCCCTTCGAGGGTCATGTCGTCCGTCTTTCGGACAAGCGTCCGGCGAAACGGATCGCCTTCATCCAGTGTGTGGGGTCGCGGGATACACAGTGCGGCCACGACTTCTGTTCCTCCATCTGCTGCATGGCCTCCACCAAACAGGCCATGGTCGCCATGGAACACGGAGAGGGGATCGAGGCCGCCGTGTTCAACATGGACATTCGCGCCCACGGCAAGGATTTCGACCAGTATTTCGAACGGGCGAAAAACGAGAAGGGTGTCCGCTATATCAAAAGCATGCCCTCCAGGGTGATCCAGGTGCCCGGCACGAAAGACATCCGTCTCCGATACAACGACGGCCGTGGAACGCATGAGGAGGATTTCGACCTCCTTGTCCTTGCGGTGGGCATGGAGACACCGTCCCATCTCGCCGAACTCGCCGGACGTATCGGCATCGGACTGGACGCTCACGGTTTCTGCGCCACGAAGGAAACCGCTCCCCTGTCCACATCCCGTCCGGGAGTGTTCGTGGCGGGTTCATTCCAGGAGCCGAAGGACATCCCCGAAACGGTGACCCAGGCAAGCGGTGCGGCGTCCATGGCAATGGAACTGCTCGCATCGGCCCGAGGGAGCCATGTGACGCGGAAACGGTATCCCGAGGAACGGGACATCACCGACGAACAGCCCCGCATAGGCGTCTTCGTCTGCCACTGCGGCATGAACATCGGCTCCGTGGTTGACGTGGCCCATGTCGCCGCGCAGGCCGCCCGTCTCCCCGGCGTGGTCATGGCCACTCATACCATGTACACCTGCGCGGATTCGAGCCTCATGAACATACGCGAGGCCATCAGGGAACACCGCCTGAACCGTATCGTCGTCGCCTCCTGCACCCCGCGCACCCACGAGGCCCTCTTCCGGGAATCCATGAAAGAGGCGGGTCTCAATCCCTATCTCTTCGAACTCGCCAACATTCGCGACCAATGCTCATGGGTCCATGCCGGACATCCGCGGACAGCCACGGAAAAAGCCATCGACCTCGTGGGCATGGCGGTCGCCCGTTCCCGCCGTCTCATTCCGCTCAGAAGCGGCTCCGTCCCTGTGAAACAGACGGGACTCGTGATCGGAGGCGGCCTGAGCGGCATGACCGCGGCGCTGGCGCTGGCCGATCAGGGATTCCCCGTCAGGATCGTTGAGCGTTCCGAACGGCTCGGAGGCAGGCTGAACACCCTGCGCTTCACCCTCGGAATGCCGGACATCGGCGCTTTCAGGGATGAGTTGATATCCCGTGTCTCCACGCATCCGCGCATCACCGTTCACACCGGCGCAGCCATCGAGGCAGTATCCGGTCACATCGGTTCCTTCGCCACACGCATCAACTCTGCCGGGGGAACGGCGCAGATCGAGTCGGGGGCCATCATCGTCGCGACCGGCGCGGAACCCGTCACGACGGAGAGCCACCGTTACGGGACATCGGACGCGGTGGTCACCCACGGCGAACTCGAAAACATGCTCGCGGAGGACCGGTTCCCTCGTGACGCCGGCAATGTGGTCATGATCCAGTGCGTCGATTCGCGTTCGGACTACCGGCCCTATTGCAGCAGGGTGTGCTGTTCAATGGCGGTGAAGAACGCCCTCAGGATCAAAGAGAATGATCCGGAAACGAATGTATTCGTGCTCTACCGTGACATGCGGACCTATGGTTTCAGGGAGGATTATTTCAAGGAGGCCCGCGGGCGCGGCGTGATCTTCATCCGCTACGAGGCGGAGAACCCGCCCGAGGTCTCTGATGAGAACGGCGCCCTCGTCGTTACGGTTGACAGCCCGGATTTCCCGGAGACCATCGAGATCGAAAGCGGGCTCGTCTCCCTCGGAACGGGCATGGCGCCGCCGCCGGAAAACGGCAGGCTCGCCGACATGCTCAAGGTTCCCCTCAATGCCGACGGATTCTTCGTGGAGGCGCACATGAAGCTCAGGCCGGTCGATTTCGCCACCGAGGGAATTTTCCTCTGCGGCCTGGCTCATTCGCCGAAATTCATCCCCGAAAACATCGCACAGGCGCGGGCGGCGGCGGCGCGGACGGCCACGGTGCTTTCGAAGGAATCCCTCGATGTGGGAGCGCAGGTGTCCAGGGTGGACCAGGACCGGTGCATTTCCTGCATGACCTGCGTGAATTCATGCCCCTACACCGCCCCATTCATGAACCAGGACCACAAGGCTGAGATCGAGGCGGCAAAATGCATGGGGTGCGGCATCTGCGCCTCCGAATGTCCGGCCTGCGCCATCAGCCTCATGCATTTCGAAACGACGCAGTTCGACGCCATGATAGAGGACCTGTTCGCCGGACGGGCCGCCGTCCGCCCAGAAACAGACTGACCGGGAAGGATCATTTTCACAATGAGCGATGGCAAAGATACCTTCGAACCGAAGATACTGGCATTCTGCTGTCATTACTGCGCCTATGCATCCGCGGATCTCGCCGGGTCCATGCGCATACAGTATCCCGAGAATATCCGCATCATCAGGACGCCCTGCACGGGACGGCTCGAGGTGGAGTTTTTCATGAACGCTTTCGAGAACGGCGCCGACGGTGTTCTGGTGGCAGGCTGTCTTGAGGGCGGCTGCCATTTCCAGGATGGCAATCTCTGGGCGAAACGCCGCGTGAACACCACGCGTGACCTGCTCGCGGAAGTCGGCCTCGAACCCGAGCGCCTCCGCATGGTCAATGTATCCGCGGCCATGGCCCGGCCTCTCGCCGAAATCATCATGGACATGACCGAGACGGTCAGGAAGCTGGGGCCGAGTCCCCTCAAATCTTCGGATGCGGACGGATCAACTCTTCCACGCGACATTTCCACACTGAAATCAGACGCCTGAGTCATACAGGAGGTGAAAACCCGCCATGATCGTCGCCACGAGAAAAACCATACCCGACCTTCTCGATATCGTCAAGGATCACCGCAAGCTTCTCGTCCTCGGCTGCGGAACCTGTGTAACCGTCTGTCTCGCCGGCGGCGAACGCGAGGTATGCATCATCTCCTCGGCCCTGAGAATGGCGGCCCGCATCCGTTCCATCGACATCGGGATCGAGGAGCTCACCATCGAGCGCCAGTGCGACAATGTGTTCATCGAACAGGCGTCCGAGGCCATCGAACGAAGCGATGCCGTCCTCTCGCTCGGCTGCGGGGCCGGTGTCCAGGCCATCGCCGAACGGTATGCGGACACACCGGTCTATGCGGGACTCGACACTGAATTTATCGGTATTCTCGAGGAACGGGGTGTCTGGACGGAAAAGTGCGCCGCGTGCGGATCGTGCGTGCTCCATTTCTTCGGCGGCATCTGTCCTGTCACACGATGTGCGAAGAGCCTTCTGAACGGTCCCTGCGGCGGATCGCGCGACGGCCGCTGCGAGGTGAGCCCGGACCGTGAGTGCGCCTGGCAGCTCATTTACAAGCGCCTGAAGAACATCGGGCAGCTCGACAGGCTCCATACCATCCATCCCCCGAAGGACTGGCGTCCCTCCTCCTCCGGCGGCTACCGCGTCATCATCCGCGAGGATCACAGGATATAGCATTCCGGGCCGCCTCGAAGGACCATCACAAGCCGGCTTCTTCCATGCGACGTGGAAAGACTGTTTGGTTTGATGCGCGGATCGTATTAGATTCAATGCTGATCTACACATGACCGGCGGGAGCCGCGTCTCCCGTATAAAGGATACACCATGACAGGAGTTGAATGTGGCTGATATCGTCGAAAAAAGAAGCGTCGACCGTATCCCGAACGGGGAACGCACCACGGGTTTCTGGGCGATGTTCATGCTCTGGGCGGGTTTCTCCATCTCCGTCGGCCGCCTCTGGCAGGGAGGAATCGTCACCAACGCCGGTTTCTGGTATGCAGTCGCCGCCCTTCTCATCGGTCAGGGTCTCTGGATCTATGTCGCCCTCGGCGCTGTCATGGGCGCTTCGGAGGGCCTTCCGGGCACCATGATCATGCGGGCGCCTTTCGGTGTGAGAGGACGCGTCATCTCCTCCATCCCGCTCATCATAGCCACCATCGGGTGGTTCGGGCTCCAGCTCGGCATCACCGCCTCCGCCCTGGACATCATCATCGGCAACCTTTACGGCGGCTGGGGCGTTCCCATGCATCTCCAGTATGTGATCTGGGGCTTCCTCATGGGCATCATTTCCATCTATGGCTACAGGGTGGTCATGTGGTTCCAGAAATTCGTCTCGCCCTGTCTCATCCTCCTGATCCCCTGGATGCTCTATCGCATGTTCACACGCTATGACGTGCTCTTCGAGCTCAACCGCCCCCGTGAAACCACCATGGGCATCTTCGAGGCCATCACGATCCTCTCCGGTGGCATGCTCGCCATGCTCATCGCGGCGGCTGACTCGTCCCGCTACGCGAAATCCCGGAAGACCGCCTTCGGCAGCTTCATGGCGGCCACCTGGGGCGTGGGCACGGTCATGTTCGTGATCGGCATGATGGGCGCGGTCATGGTCGGAGCATGGGACCCCGCGAGCATCGTAGACCGCCTGGGTCTCGGTTTCCTCGGCCTCGTCATCGTTGTCTTTTCCGCCTGGTCCACCAACTGTCTGAACCCCTATTGGGGCGGCATAGCCCTTTCAACCATGACCACGGGCATGAAATGGATCCCCAACGGCATCCCCCGTGTGATATCCACATCGCTGGTCGTGGCAATCGGAACCCTCAGCGCTGTCATGGGCATCTACAGCATCGGCGGTCTCATGGGATTCATCAGCATTCTCGCCGGCACCCTCGGCCCCGCCAACGGGATCATCATCGCCGACTATTTTTTCCTCCGCGGAAAGGGCACGAACAAGCTCGACGCGGATGAACTGGTCAGGGTCGGCGGCAAATACTGGTACTGGAACGGCTGGAACCTCATAGCCCTCGGCGTGTGGGCCCTCGGTGTGACCTATTCCATGATATTCAAGACGAACTATTATCTCATCACACCGATCAGTACGCAGATTCTTTCCGGCGTTCTCTACTATACGCTCATGAAGACCGTGGGCAGGAACATGCTCGAACGCAGCCTCGGCGTGGCCGGCACGGAAGCCTGATCGCATCGCCCCGACAGGATGGCTCAATAAAAATATACAAGGAGACAATACATGGACTACCCCAGGCTCTTTTCACCAATCACGCTCGGCTCGGTCGAGGTCCCGAACCGTATCGTCATGGCGCCCATCAATAACGGTCTTCTGAGCACGGACGAGACATGGCCTCTGAGAACGGTCCGTTATTACGAGGAGCGGGCGAAGGGCGAGACCGGCCTCATCATCACCGGCGCCGTCCGTGTCAGCACACTCGCGGGGATTCCGAAGGTGGGCATTTACGACCCGAAATTCATTCCCACACACAAAACGCTCGTCGACGCCGTACACAAATACGAGACGAAGATATTCTGCCAGCTCACCCTCAACGGCGGAAAAGTCGGCAAGGAAGCGCCCTCGGCAATCTATAATCCCGCCTATCCCGTCCGTCCGAAGGAACTGACCACCGAACAGCTCGACGGTCTCGTGGAGGATTTCATCAGGGCGGCCGGCTATGCCCGTGAAGCGGGCTATGACGGTGTGGAGATACACGGTGGCCACACCTATTTCGTGGGTTCAATGATGTCGCCATCGACCAACAGGCGCACGGACAAGTACGGCGGCGGTTTCGAAGGACGCATGAAGTTTCCTGTCGATGTCATCGAAGGCATCGAAAAGGAGTATCCCGGTTTCGCGGTGGGCGTGAAGTTCAGCGCCTATGAGGAATTGCCCGGCGGCATCGACGAAAAGCTGGGCGTTCGCATCGCCAAACGTCTGGCGAAGACGAAGCCGGTCTATCTGCATGTGAGCGCCACATCCACGTCTCTGCTCATCAAGAGCCGGTATTCCAGCGTGCCGCACATGTACATCGGACGCAACACCCTCCTGCCGCTGGCCGGTGAGGTCAAGAAGGCCTGCCCCGATTCCGTGGTCATGGGCACCGGCGGCGTCACCGTCCCGAACGAGGCCGAGAAGTTTCTCGCCGACGGTGACTGCGACATGATAGCCGTGGGCCGCGGCGTCGTCGCCGATCCCTATTGGGCGGCGAAGGCGCATGCGGGAAAGGCGAAAAACATCACCCCCTGCATCCGCTGCAATGTCTGTTATGAACAGCTCTGGCTCAGCGAACCCCTGATCTGCTCCATGAACCCCTATGTTTCCCGAGAGGCGGAACTGGACCTCGCCATGGCAGCCAGAAAAAAGAAGGTCATGATCGTGGGCGCCGGACCGGCGGGAATACGCTGCGCGGTCACCGCGGCCAGGCGCGGGCATGCGGTCACAATCTATGACAAACGTCCGGAGATCGGGGGCATGGTCCTTCCCGGAAGCGCTCCCGTTTTCAAGGACGAGCTCAAGCAGGCGCTTGCATGGTATGCGACGGAACTGAAGGAAAACGGCGTCACCGTGAAGACCGGCGCTGATGTCACACCTGAACTCGTCGAGCAGGAGTCACCCGACGCGCTCGTGATCGCCGTGGGCGGCGAGGTCATCAAACCCGACATCCCCGGCATCGACCGCGAACA
>CAYNWJ010000034.1:0-5119 GCA_964400815.1 uncultured bacterium | reverse complement strand
CGTGGTTTCGGCCATCGACGTGCTCAGGGACGTCACGAAATACAAGGCGAAAAAGGCCGTGGTGATCGGCGGCGGCGAGGTGGGATGCGAAACCGCCTGTCATCTGGCCGACAACGGTGTCAAGGATGTAACGGTGGTCGAGCTTCTCCCCCGCATCATGCCGCAAAGCTCCAAGATCACCCTCAACCACATGGAGCTTCTGCTGGAGGACAGGAAGATCGAGACCATGACCGGCGTTCCTGTCACCGCCATCATCGACGAAGGCATCGAGATCAAACTCCCCAGCGGAAAGCTCGGCATGATCGAGGCCGATCTCGTGGTCTATGCGATCGGGGTCAGGAAACGCGGCGAGGCATCCGCCAGCTCCGGCCCTGCCATGAAGGTCACCGCAAAGAGCGGCATCATTCCCGAGCTTTCGATGAAAGCCGAAGAAGTGCACATCATCGGCGACTGCTGCGACGTGGCCCGAATTCTCGAAGCGACCGAAGCGGGCGAGCGCATCGGCCGGTGGCTGTAACGCTCAGACTGAAACGAAATGAGAAAACGCCGGATACGGGATGTGTCCGGCGTTTCATTTACAAGACTGCACCGGATGATTCACCGCGGCGAATAGCCGATGGCCTGCGTGACGATGATCTCCTGGTCGTTCTCCAGCTTCAATATGTCCCGCAACGCATCCTCGTCGCCGCCGGAACGGACGACGTTCGCGAAATTCCGCGACGAGCAGAATATGGTGACATTCTGCAGCAGGAAACCGGTGTGAAGCCGCGCCCAGGCATCCGCCTCACGCTCGAATGACGCGGGGTAGGCTTCCGCCGCGCGCCCGTAATCCGCAACGAAGACGAGGTGTACCGGCGCCGATTTCGCATAGGACTGTGTGGCCACCACACCCCGCATGTCCCGTGAATCGAGCCTGACGAGCGCATGCCTTTCCGCGTCATACCTGAAACAACCATCCGATTTCAGCACGTAGATGTCGATTTCCTGTGCATTGAAAGCCGAGGGCGCCGTTCTTCGGCCCGTTCGGTCATCGGCCACCCCGAAGGCGGCCCAGAGCACATCAGCCAGGTCGCGCTCCTTCATCTCCTCCGGCTTGAAACCCTTGACCGAGACGCGGTTCTTCAGGGACCTCATGATCTGGCCTCTGATGCGCGGTTCCGGTAGTTCTTGGATATCGGAATCCTGCGCGAGGGCAACCGGTGCGAGGAGGAGAATGATGAAAAAGGGCATGAGCGCTGCGTTGGAATATTTCATGATTCATCCTCCTTGTTCCAGTGTAATACATTGCGTTCAATCGGCTTCCGCATAAACCGCCTGTGCTGCGGAAACCGCCGCGCCGGGCACCGCTTCGATGCCGATTTCCGTCATGGTCCGCTCGAGGGCTGCCACGGTGGGAATGATGTATTCCGGCGCCGCTGTCACACCCATGTGTCCGATCCTGAATATCTTTTTGTAATATTCCTCGAGCCCACCGGCGCAGAGCACGCCATGTTTCGTCCGCATGATGCTCCTGATGCGTCCCTCTTCCACACCTTCCGGCGGAATAATGGCCGTGGTCGTCGGGGATGTTTCGCTCTCGTCGGGCATGAGCTTGAGTGACAGATGGGGGAGCGCAGCCCTGAGGGCCTTCGATGCGAGCCGGTGACGGCGGGCGCGGTGTTCCATTCCTTCCTCGAGAACGAGACGGGCAGCCTCGTCGAGGGCGTAGACCAGATGCGTCGCCATGGTCATGGGCTGCCGGCGATATCCGAACTTGAGATCGCCTCCCTTCTCTTTCGGGAACCACATGAGCTTCCAACGGCTCAGGTCGAGGAAATAGCTCTGGTGAAGGCCTTTTCTTGCGGCGAAGATGTCCCACATCCTGTCGGCGATGCCCACCGGTGCGAGACCGGCGAACGAGGCCAGGCACTTCTGGCTCCCGGTGCAGAGAAGATCGATGCCCCATTCGTCCATGCGAATGTCCGCACCGCCCGCCGAGCTGACGGCGTCGACGATGCAGATGCGGTTGTGGCGCCGGGCGATATCGGCAACCTCGCGGATCGGATTGAGCACGCCGGTCGAGGTTTCGGAATGGACGACTGCGAGCGCTTTCACCCCCGAAGCGGCGGCGGCTTCGTCGATACGGTCGAAATCGAGGGGCTTCCCCCGGTCCATGACGAGATCGACGACATCAATACGGGCGCGTTTCGATATGTCGCGCAGCATGTTGCCGAAGACGCCGTTATTGACGATCACGATCCCGTCGCCTGGCTCCAGGGCGGATGTGACGGCCGCTTCGATCCCGCCTCTGCCGCTGGAAACGATGGGGACGACCTGTCCCGCGGTCCCGATGATTTCGGCGACACGGTCGCAGGCGCGGTCCATGACGTCGTGAAAGGCGGCGTCACCGTGGCTGATGGCCGGACGGCACATGGATTGAATGACTGAGGGCGCCACTTCGGTCGGTCCCGGCATCATGAAAAGTTCACGCATTGATTCCTCATGGTTTCGATGTTGATGTTCTGTGCATATGGTGTGATGCGGTGTTCGTCAGATCTGTAACGGTGTCCCGTCCGGCCCATACCGGAAGTGACGTCGCCATTCCTGCGGCGGGTGTTTCGCGATACCGTCACGATCGAGTTCGATTCCGAGCCCCGGACCATCGGGAATCAACACATACCCATCCTCGAACGGAAGCGGAGCATCGATGACGTCCGTACGTTCCGCGGTATCGTCCGGGATATATTCGAGCACGAGGAAATTCGGCAGTGTCGCTGCCAGATGGACATTCGCGGCCGTGGCCACGGGACCCATGGGATTGTGGGGCGCGACAGTGGCATGGAATGCTTCCGCCACCGCGGCAATCTTCTTCATGCCGGTGAAACCACCCGCCATGCAGAGGTCGGGCTGTACGACATCGGCGGCCCGGCGCTCGAGAAGATCGCGGAAATCCCAGACGGTATACAGCATCTCCCCCGTTGCAATCGGAACGTGTGCCCGGTCTGTGATACGCTCGAGCCCGTGAAGATTGTCCTGCCTGACAGGCTCCTCGATGAACAGGGGATCGAACGGTTCGAGCGCAGCCACGATTTCGAGCGCATGGGCGGCGTCGAATATGGTGGCGTGCAGGTCCACGGCGATATCGAATTCGTCGCCGAGCGCCCTGCGCAGCCCCTCCATGCGGGAGACTGCTGTTTTCACCATCGACCGCCACGCGGCCGATGATCGCCCGTCCTTCCAGAAGTTGCCCAGGGAAGCCGTGGGGAAGCACTTAAGGGCGGTGAACCCGTAACGGTCGACAGATTCTCGTGCGTTTTCCGCAAGCTCTCCGGGGGTGTTCCCGTGAACGTGGCCATAGGCGCGGACACGGTCCCGGCATTTTCCGCCCAGAAGCTGCCAGACGGGAACGCCGGCCGATTTTCCCGCGATGTCCCACAATGCAGTATCGACGGCGCTCAGGGCGCTCATCAGCGGCAATCCGCCGGGAAAGCGGCTGAAGTTGTAGAGTTTCTGCCAGATGCGTTCGCGGTCGCGCGGGTCCTCTCCCCGGATCCACGGTGCGAAGTGCTCGACGATCACCGCCACGGTCTCGTCCGGGCCGACGGAATATGCTTCGCCCACGCCGGAAACACCTTCGTCCGTCTCGACGATGACAAAGATCAGGTTACGGTGTTTTTCACGGCTGAACAGGGTCGAGCAGTTGGTTATTTGCATGGTTCCATGTGTCCCGATTTCAGGGTTTCATGCACCCGCGTGATGTCACCACGTTTTGTAGCCCGGCGCGGGGACGGGCTGCTGGCACCCGTCCACCGGGATATGGCGGCCGTTGAGCCAGTGGGCTCGGGGCGAGGCCACGAACACGGCCACATCGGCGACCTCTTCCGGCGTGCCCAGCCGTCCCATGGGGAAGGATTCGCGCTCATAGACCTTGAAATCATCCGGATTCTTCTGACGCCATTTTTCCCAGATACCGTCCGGACTGTGCATGGAGCCCGGTGAAACGGTATTGACCCTGATGTTGTACTTGACGAGTTCGAGGGCCAGTGGCTCGGCAAGGAAGATGAGCGAGTTCTTCGCGGCGCCATACTGGCTTCCCTTGGCCATCTGCGGCAGCCATCCGGAAACCGAGGCGATGTTGACGATGGAACCGCCGCCGCGTTTCCGCATGTGGGGAACGACAAGCCGTATCATCCGTATGGCCTGGAAGACGATGTTGTCGAATGTCTTCATCCAGTCCTCGTCCGTGGCCTCGAAAAGGGTGTTGCCGAAACGCTTACCGACATTGTTCACCAGAATGTCAATGCCGCCGAGGGCATCAGCCGTCTCAGCGACGACGCGCTCGGCATCCTCCGGCACACAGACATTCGCCTTGAGGCCGTGGGCGCTAACGCCCCGCGACTCGATCCCGGCGACAGTTTCCCGTATCTTCTCGTCCTCGTCGATGGAACACACGCCCACATGGCAGCCCTCGCCGGCGAATGTCCGCGCCATCCTGAGCCCGAGGCCGTTGGTGCCTCCGGTGATCAGAACGACCTTGTCCGTGAGTTTCAGGTCCATGGCTCCTCCTCTATGCTGAAGTCCCTGGTAATCTTTATCATTCGATGGTCATGCCGAAAACAGCGTACGCAGGCGGCTAACGGTGCGATAATTCAACCGAAGGCCCGCTCGAACAGATCAGCTGTGTCATGGTCCGGATGGTTGGGAAGCCTGACCGGGGATTCCCAGTTCTCCGGCACTTCGTCGAGACGCACCGGCGAACCGTCCCGTTCGAGGACAGACATCCATCCGGCGAGAAAGACATTGGTCTTGTGGAGAATCTGCTCGTAGGTCTGGGGCATTTCGCCATAGAGGGCCATACGCTGGAACGCCCAGATCGTGGGCGCCCATATCTCGGTCTTGTTGAAGGGATATCCCGTTCCCGTGCGGATCAGGAATCCTTCGCCGCCATAGTTCCCGCGGGTGTGGATTCGTACCGTGCCCCACGATCCGCTGACCTGGTTCAGGACGCCGTAGAACGGCCGTCCATCCCCGTCCCGATGCTCATAGGTGAGAATGCCGGGTGGAGCATGCCAGCTGTCGGTCCGGTAGGAAACGGCGGTCACCGGATTTCCCGACTCGGCGATGGCGCGGCAGATCATGT
>CAYNWJ010000033.1:8968-17089 GCA_964400815.1 uncultured bacterium | reverse complement strand
TAGGACTCGATCTCGCTCGACTGCGGACGGCTTGCCAGAGCGAGTTTCCCGCGCTCCTCCCGTCCGCCTCTGTGTTCACGGACCATGCGGGTGTCTGCGCGGTCCGGGTCGAGTTCATGGATATAGTAATTCGAGCCCTCGAACACCGTGCACACCATCCTTCCATTCTCCGGAGAGACCGACAGGGCGGGGGCTAGGGGTGTGATGCCGCAGACGCCCGTCGTCAGCGAACTGATCCTCGTTATCCCGTTCCGCGACATGTCGTACCGGTATATGTCGAAAAAACCGTCCCGGTCCGAGACGAAATACATGGACCCGCCTTCCGGTGAGAACTGGGGATTCGTATTTCGTGCTCCCGGAAACAGTTCCGGAAAGCGAATCTCACCGTCAGAAAGGTCCATGATCCCGATGCTCATTTCGCTGGAATCCAGATTACGTATGTCCGTTCCCCCCTGGCGGTCGGTAACGAACGCCAGACTGCCGCCGTCGGGTGAAAAGGTCGGTTGGAGATAGGCATACGGGTCGTCGGTCAGGCGCTCGAAGCGTTCCTCATCTATGTGATAACGGAAGAGATTCATGACCCCCCCCCTCTTGATCCTGAAAAAACGATCGAGGAGCCGTCGGGAGACCAGCATGGATTGGAAGCGCTTCCGATGTCCTTGCGGTGAATAATGTTTTCCACTTCGCCGGTTTCCGTATCGAAAATAGCGAGACGGTTGTCGCCCTTCGCGAAAACGACGAAGGCGAAACGGCTGCCGTCCGGTGACCACGCCCCCGCGGAATCGATGAACCTGAGCGCATCGAAATGATTGTCCCGATAACTGCTCGAAAGCTTTCTGATGACCGTGCCCGATTCGATGTCCGCAAGAAACAGGTCCACCGTGAACACATCCCGCGTGGAGAGAAACGCCACCTTCGTGCCGTCTGGGCTGATGGTGGGGGCCACGTTCATGTCAGATTCCACTTTCAGCCTTCGGCCAAAGGAGGAGGGGGATGTCCTGCCCTCCAATTGTGTGCTGTAGGTTCTTACGATTGCGCTGTGCCAGTCCGCGGACAGCTCCTCGAGGGATATGTCGAGTATCCACTCGATGGCGTGGTTCCAGGGAGCCGTGATGGAATATTTGTATATCTTTGCGACAGATTCGTCTCCCCATCTGCTGCCCACATACGACCAGAAGGCGTGTCCCCATCGATAGGGGAAATAGTCGGGATTCCTCGTCATCTCCCCGATATCGGGCAGCGCTTCCCGCTCGAGCGCATCCCGCACCCACATGGCGGTATGCGTATCGTACCTGCCGATCGTGAGATACTCAGCCATTCCCTCGATGAACCAGAGAGGGGTCTGCGAGCCGGCCGACATGCGGTTTCGCACCGCAGTTTTCGATATGTCGTATTGAAACACATGGACCAGCTCATGGCCGAGCACATGGTTGATATCGCCATAGGAGCCGCCGAAGGGCATCACGATTCGCTGTTTCATGGATTCTGTGACACCGCCCGTTCCCTGTCCGAGCATGCCTCTGATGACATTTGTCTGCTGGAAATCGGGGCTGTCGGCGTAGACGATGATGGGGTTCCGTCTGGCAAGACGATGGGAAAACAGGGTGGAAAGCCTGTCATACCAACGTTCCGCCATGCGCGCGGCTTCATTGACCGCCGCTCGTTCGGCCGGATAGTAATGGAAGGAGAAATGTTCGGTCTCAAGTACCTTGAAATCGAAATCTTCATACCTGACCTTGTTGCGACCGAAGTATTGCGCATGTGTAATGCGTGTGGAAGTGGTGTTGAACGTGACAACCACGAAAAACGTAATCAGGACGGGAAATATACGTCGCATTGACGACTCCTTGCTCTTCATGTTACAAGTTCGACGGTGACGGAACGGATCGATGCGGCGCCTCCGTTCAATCTCATACTTGATTATTGCAAGAGCTATTCCAACGTGGAGTCGCCGGCTGCACACAGTTTCCAGCAGATGCTTCTCCCCGTGGTCCGTCGGAGAATCCGAATGGTCTTTTTGGTTCTATATTTCCTTGCAGACCGGCGTCTGAGCAGTGACGGGGAAATGGAGATCGCACGACGTGAATGTGCCGGGGTTCGCCGGCGGGAGAGAATCACCGAGGAGCGGGAACTGTGCGGCAGAGAGGTTCATGGCGACAGTTTGATATTCCGGACCGGTTCATTTGAACCGGGCGCACAGGCGGGAATGGAAAAAAAGCAGCGCCCCGGAGCTGTTCAATTTCACCTTAGCCGTGGCGCTCGATGCAGTTCGAGCAGGTATTTCCCCGCCGAAACGAGGGAGAGGGCGCAGTAGCGGTCGAGCCGCCTGAAGAGGGAGGCGCGCATGTAGCAATACACCCCGCATCCCTCGCAGAAGTCATGTCTGCCGGCGGCGCGCCGTTCCTTCTCCACCTCCGGAGAATCGAGCAGTTCCATGAGGCGGCCTTTGATCGGCATGGTCGATTGTGCGCGATGGAAACAGGGGAGCACGAGGCGGTCGTCGGGCGATATCACCACGGTGGAGGATACGGCGAGACAGCGTGGATCATTTCTGCGATTGCCGCCGTCGATGAGAAAGGCGAGGAAGCCCCGGTCGATGGACACTCCCGGCCCGCGGGCCTTGTCCCGGAGTGCCAGCAGACCCGTGCGGGAAAGACCGTGTGTCCCCGGATATTCGAACGCCGGGTTCAGAAAGAGCGGTACGCCGATCCTGCGGGCCAGCGCCATCACATCCCCGAGGGTTTCGATGGCGCCGTCAGTGACAGTATGGATGAACGTGGGATGTTCCCCCAGTGACCGCGCCGTTTCAACACCGGCCATGACCCGTTCGAACGAAGGCGTCCCCGTCACCTCATCGTGCCGTTCGGCGTCCGGGCCGTGCAGGGAGAACTGGAGGATGTTCACGCGGCCGGCGAGTTCGCGCGCCCGCTCGCCGTAGATGACGCCGTTGGTGGTGACCGTGGTCCTGATCCCCTTCCGTCCCACGGCGGCGAGAGCTTCCGGCAGGTCCGGGTGAAGGAGCGGTTCCCCGCCGGTGAAATCGACGATCTTCACCCCGGCGCGGGCGAGCGCGGCGATGTTCGAACTGATCGCGCCGATGCGGGCCTCGTCGGAACGGTCCACGGTGTCATCCTTCCAGATGGCGCAGAAAGGGCAGCGGGCGTTGCAGCGGTAGGTGAGGTAGTAGTTGCAAATGACCGGTTTCATCGTCTGTTCCCGTTGCTGTGGCATGCCGCGGACCGGTGTGGGGCGAATCAAGCCCAATCTACGGAAAAAGCCATCCGCGGGAAAGGGTATTCTGGGCTCAGGGTTCCAGCGATCTTCTGAAATGCTGGATGCTGACAGGCAATCATTCTGATATGTGTCTGCCTCGGAGCAGCAGCCGGTCAATTAAGAATTCTTTCCCTGTATCCCGGCGCGTGGGAAGACGGCGCGAATCGTCGGAAGGGGACTCTGCAGAGAACATCTGAATCACGGATAACCGGATGGAAGAATGAAGAATGACCGTACGCCGCTTGAACCATGATTAATGGGATTGAAGGATTGTCGGGATTCCAATCGCGGTTTATCCCGAAATCCTGAAAATCACGGTTCAGCAATTGGAAGCCTTCGAAGTTACTCTGTTTGCCGGAAAACGGGACATTGCCATGCTTCAGCTAACCGATGATGGCGACGAGGGAAGAATGAAGAATGACAGTACGCCGTTTGAACCATGATTGATGGGATTGAAGGATTGTCGGGATTCCAATCGTGGTTCATCCCGAAATCCCGATAATCCAGGTTCAGCAATTGGAAGCCTTCGAAGTTACTCTGTTTGCCGGAAAATGGGACATTGCCATGCTTCAGCTAACCGATGATGGCGACGAGGGAAGAATGAAGAATGACCGTACGCCGTTTGAACCATGATTAATGGGATTGAAGGATTGACGGGATTATAATCGCGGTTTATCCCGTAATCCCGATAATCCGGGTTCAGAAACTGTAAAACCTCGAAATATAAATTTGTGCTGAAAAATGGGACATTGCCATGCTTCAGCGCGCCCTTGCATCGTGGCTGAATCATATCTATATTCCGACAATTCGGGAGACGACATCCCATTCCACAGGCCTGCGCGCCTCCATGCGCGCCCGTCCATTCCGGGAGAAAAGATCATGACCCTGTCAGTGGCAGATTGGATCACCATCATCCTCTATTTCGCCGTGGTGTTCGCCATCGGTTTCAGCTTTGCGAAGCGTGAGCGGACATCCAGCGACTATTTCCTCGCCGGGCGCAATGCCGGATGGTTCGCGGTGGGCGCCTCGATTTTCGCCACCAACATCGGCAGCGAACATTTCATCGGTCTGGCGGGTTCGGGCGCCGACAGCGGACTGGCCGTGGGGGCCTACGAACTTTCGGCTGTCTTCTGCATTCTCATCCTGGCCTGGTTGTTCCTGCCCTATTACCTGAAAAGCGGCGTTTTCACCATGCCGGAATACCTGGAGCGGCGCTTCAATCCCGGCTGCCGCTGGTTTCTGACGATCGTTTCCCTTTTCGCCTATGTGTTCACGAAGATATCCGTGGCGCTGTTTGCGGGGGCGCTGCTCATCAGGGCGGTCATCGGCTGGCCGCCGCTGGTTTCCGCGGTGATCCTCGTGGTGGCGACCGGCGTCTACACAATCGCCGGGGGACTCTCGGCGGTGATCTACACCGACATGATCCAGGCCTTCATCCTCATCGGCGGCTCGATCGTGCTTACCTTTCTCGGGCTGGAACAGGTGGGCTGGTTCGGAGGGCTTCGCGAGGCCCTGCCCCCCGACTTCTTCAACATGATCAAGCCCTGGGACCATCCCGTCTATCCCTGGACGGGCACGACGATCGGCATCGTGATCCTTGGCATATGGTACTGGTGCACCGACCAGGTCATCGTGCAACGGGCGCTCGGCGCCAGGAATCTGGCGCATTCACGCGGGAGCGCGCTCTTCGCGGCCTTTCTCAAGGTCCTCCCCCTGTTCATCCTCGTGCTTCCCGGCCTCATTGCGCGGACGCTGTGGCCGGCGGAGATCGCTGAGAACCCCGACATGGCCTATCCGATGATCGTGATCAGGCTCATGCCGAAGGGCATGACCGGTGTGATGATCGCGGCGCTTCTGGCTGCGCTCATGTCCTCCCTCAGCGCCGTCTTCAATTCCTGCTCAACCCTCATCACCATGGATGTCTATCGTGCGTTCAGACCGGATGCCACCGAGAGAAGGCTCGTGACGGTCGGACGACTGACAACGGCGGGGATCGTTCTGGTGTCCATCGCGTGGATACCCATGATACGGCTGCTATCCAATCAGATTTACCAGTATCTTCAGAGCGTGCAGGCATATATCGGTGCTCCCATCACCGCCGTGTTCCTCACCGGCATACTCTGGAAACGGGCGAACGGCAGGGCCGCGTTCATCACCCTCGTGCTCGGAGGCCTCCTGGGGCTCACACGTTTCGCCACCGATATCCTCGGCCGGATGGGGGTGAGTGATTTCGGTCCCCTGAACATCCTCACGGGATACGCGTTCCTCAATTTCAGCGTGCTGATATTCGTATTCTGCGTGATCCTCGTGGTCGTCCTGTCCCTCGTCATGAAGGAAGAGCGGGAAAAGGACGTGGACGATCTCATCTTCTCGTCTTCGACCATGTCGGTCGGTGTACGGAAAACATGGGTGTGGATCCACGTGGCCCTGTCGGTGCTCGTCGCATCCATCGTCATCGGCATCTGGGCGCATTTCGCCTGATCAGACGCTCCGGGGAATCCCGGACGGACCCTTCCCTGTATCCGAAACCACATACTCCGGGACTTCACGGGCTGGCCTTCGGAAACTTATGAAATCTTCACTTGACTTTGACCGCCATTTATGCTATAATAGTATGAATTCAAATAATTTACATTCTCTTTCACATATGTGCCGGTCACTGTTTTCTCATTTCCAACGCCTCCTTTCACATGGATAGCGTCCCAGTGTGGGAACGGCCGACGTCCGCGATGTTCATGGTTCGGGGCGCGCGGGATTCTTTATACCGGCACGACAGCGCATGCATGCAGCAACGCGAAATATCGGGGAGTATTTGATGAACATGGCGAAACAGGCAAACATTATCGGATTCGGTTCTCCGGTGGTGGATCTCGTGGCCGAAGTGAGCGAGGAATTCGTGGTCTCCATACCCGGCAGCAAGGGCGGCATGGAGCTCGTCGATGCCGAGACCATTCTTGCGCTTCTCGGCAGACTGGACAGTCCTCCCGTAAAGTCTCCGGGCGGCTCTGCGGGGAACACGGTGTTCGCCCTCTCCCGCATGGGAATGCAATGCTCGTTTCTCGGCAAGCTCGGCGATGACGACAACGGCGTCTATTACCGGGATGCATTCAGGCAGTGGGGCGGTGACGATTCGCGGTTCAAGGTTTTGGCCGCGGGAGCGACGGCGTGCTGTCTGAGCCTGGTTACGCCCGATCATGAGCGGACCATGCGTACGAATCTGGGAGCGGCCCTCACGCTTGCTCCGGGGGAGATCACCGGAGATGACCTGGCGGGGTTCACCCACGCCCATGTGGAGGGATATCTCCTGTTCAATCCGGATCTCCTCGATGCCATTCTTACGGCGGCGGACGGGCAGAATGTTACAGTGAGCCTCGATCTCGGGTCATATGAGGTCGTGGACGCCGCGCGCGACATTCTTCCCGGCATTCTGCGGGACCATGTGGATATCGTGTTCGCGAACGAGGAGGAGGCCTCTCATTTCACCGGCCGTGACGACCTGCGCGAGGCGCTCGATGAATTGAGCGAACTCTGCGAAGTGGCGGCGGTGAAGATGGGAAAGGACGGCTCGCTTTTGAAACAAGGCGATGAGTCCATCAGCGTGCCGTCGCTCGACGTCGACACTGTCCTGGACACAACGGGCGCCGGCGATTACTGGGCCGCCGGGTTCCTGCGCGGACATCTGAACGGTCTCCCGCTGGTGACCTGCGGCATGTTCGGCTCCCTTCTTGGGGGTACGGTGGTGCAGCATTTCGGCGCCGATCTTCCCGAATCGGAATGGCGGAGAATCATGGACAAAATCAACGCAACACTAGAATAGGAGGAACAGAAACACATGAAGAAATCGATGGAGGACCATTACAAAGTCAAGGACATCGCGCTCGCTGGTTTCGGCCGCAAGGAGATCGAGATCGCTGAAAAGGAAATGCCCGGCCTCATGGCCACACGGGAGAAATACGGCGCCGACCAGCCTCTCGCCGGCGCCCGCATCATGGGCAGCCTGCACATGACCGTGCAGACCGCCGTACTGATAGAGACGCTCAAAGCCCTCGGCGCCGATGTGCGCTGGGCGTCCTGCAACATCTTCTCCACACAGGACCACGCCGCGGCGGCCATCGCAGACAGCGGCACACCGGTGTTCGCATGGAAGGGCGAAACCCTCGAGGAATACTGGTGGTGCACCAAGCGGGCGCTGACCTGGCCAGACGGTAAAGGCCCCCACCTGGTGGTGGATGACGGCGGTGATGCGACGCTTTTGATCCACCGCGGATATCAGGCCGAAGATGACGCGTCCATTCTCGACGAGCCGACTGACAACGCGGAACTTCAGATCGTCAATGCCCTTCTGAAGAAGACGCTCGCGGAGGACGATTCCTTCTGGCACAGGGTTGTCGAGGAATGGAAGGGCGTCTCGGAGGAAACCACGACCGGTGTCAACCGCCTCTACCGCATGGACCGCGAGGGAACGCTGCTGGTTCCGGCGTTCAACGTCAACGACTCGGTGACGAAATCGAAATTCGACAACATTTACGGCTGCCGTGAATCGCTGGTGGACGGCATCAGGCGTGCCACGGACGTGATGCTTGCCGGAAAGACGGCCCTCGTGTGCGGATTCGGCGATGTGGGCAAGGGCTCGGCCGAGTCGCTGGCTTCCCAGAAGGCAAGGGTGCTCGTCACCGAAATCGATCCCATCTGCGCGCTCCAGGCATGCATGGCCGGCTACACGGTCACCACGGTGGAAGAGGCCCTTCCGGTCGCCGATATCTATGTCACTGCGACGGGCAACAAGGACGTCATCACCGCAGACCACATGAGCAGGATGAAGGACCAGGCCATTGTCTGCAACATCGG
>CAYNWJ010000033.1:0-8958 GCA_964400815.1 uncultured bacterium | reverse complement strand
GATAACGAGATACAGGTGAACAAGCTGGAGGCGTGGCCGGGAATCGTCCGCGAGACCATCAAACCTCAGGTAGACCGGTTCACCTTCCCCGACGGGCACGCCATTTTCCTTCTGGCCGAAGGCAGGCTGGTCAACCTGGGCTGCGCCACCGGGCATCCCAGCTTCGTGATGTCCAATTCCTTCACCAATCAGACGGTGGCCCAGATCGACCTGTGGCAGAACGACCACGAGATCGGCGTCTACCGGCTTCCCAAGGAACTGGACGAGGAGGTCGCACGGCTTCATCTGTCGAAGCTGAACGCCAAGCTGAGCACGCTCACGAAGGAACAGGCCGATTATATCGGGGTCAAGCCCGAAGGTCCCTACAAGTCGGAGCATTACCGGTATTGACCGGCATCCGGCAGTTTTCAACAGCACGAAGAATCGAAAAAATCCCGTCATTCACATGGATGGCGGGATTTTTGTTTGAACGACGGCGGTGTCACATGGCGGTTCGTATCAGCCGAAACACACGCATCATGTGCGATTATTCGTCAGCCGTGTACAGCTTCACGCTTCAATCTTGTCCGGTGCATCCGATTCCATTTATCTCAACAACACACCTTCAGCATTTCCTCCCCACGGCTCGTCCGATGGATCGTCAAGCTGGCTTGGCATGGCTGCATTCTTCACCGCCCCGGGGCCGAGCCGGTCCTCGAGCTGTTTGAGATACAGGCTTCGCGGCGCCACATGGGTGTCCCATGACTCGATGTGCCCGTTGGGGAAACGGTGATCGACAAGATTGGTGTTGAAAACGACCGCGTGGATGCCCATGTGCCCGAATGCGAAATTCTGCCCCACCGGCGGTTTCTGACAGATGAACATGCCCTCGCAGTTCCAGAGAACACCCCAGATGCCCATCCATCTCTGTATGGTCGAAGCCGCATACCGGAGCGAGAGAGGCGCATGGACATTATCGTAGAGCGCGCCAACGACAAGGTCGGAATGCGGTTCGCTGGTGGAATAGGGACGCGTCGCCGTACAGTCCAAAAATACATTGGGACCGGTGGTGAGCCTGCCGCCCATGACGAATGAATGCCGTCCCAAATCCGAGGTGCATCGCTGCACCAGGCACAGCTGGCCTTTGATGTGATAGATAAAACGCCGTCCCCCGCTTCGCATGGATACCGGGTCCAGTGAAACGCAGTCCTGGACGGTGATCCACTTGCACCCGCCTTCCACCGACACCAGGCTCATTGCAAAATGCTTCTGTGTCACATTCCGCACCCAGCCGTTTCGAACATTGTCCATGCGGATGAAGGTCCAGTAGTGATTTTCATCATTGTAGTATTCATCGGTGACAAATGGCGTACGGTCGATGTTGGTGGCTCGGTCGGTGCGTTTGGTCTGGTCGAACTCGGAGATTCCCATGAGATTCTCCACGCCGACCTTTGAAATCCGGTGTTCCGCACAGGGGATCACTTCACCACCGCCCCAGCGCGATTCGATGGGGCAGGTGATGGGCGCGTCGATTGTCATGACATCACCCTCGATGCCGGTTATGATCCGGTCGAAATCGTGACTCCATGGGACTTTGCCGTGTCCCCACTTGTCATTGTCGATGTCCAGTTCAAGTGTTTCGAACCATTCGCGGGTCGTGTTCCTTCGCACGATAACCGTATCGCCGACCTTGAAACCATGCGCTGATTCCACCCTGAACGACCGTGCGCCGAACGGCACGAAATCGTCAATGATCGTTACACTTTTTTCACTGTCGGGCTCGATTTTTTGCTGTCCGTCCACTATCACAAGCGCCGAGCTGCGGTATGTATTGCCGGTTTTCATCTCTTCGGTGGTCATGCCGATGAGATTTGTGCCCGAGCCATCCATGCCCTCTCCACGCAATACCACGCCGCCCGCCGATATACGCACCGGTTCATGCAGGGCATAATAGCCCTTCTTGATCAAAACGGCGCCTCGAAATCCATTTTCATCCGGAGACAACCGGGACACGCGATCTATCGCTTCCTGAATGTTTCCCGCGTTGTCGCCCTCCACCGGCCAGACGGTTTCCCGCACCGGCACATAGGGAAGAGCGACACCGCCGCCGCCATAACCGGCATGGGAATAATCGGGAATGGTATTTCCCTGTTCATCGGGTACATATACCAGCTTCCCGTCCACACCCGGATACACCATGCTTGTGTGGGGCGGCATATTTTCAGCGGGCAGGACCGGGGTTGAACACATCAGGAACAGGAGGCATACCAGTACGGTTCGTTTCACTTTCATTGCTCCTTTTTTTACCCGCGGGATCAGCGGTGTCAGGACGGTTCATCCGCTTGTTTATGACAGAATTGCATGTTACGGCATTTTCCTGCGATGCACCATGAGACCATGGGACGAACCGCGCCGGATCACAACCGTCCCCGGCGCTCTCTTCATTAAAAGATAGGGGGGAAGCGAAAAAAAACAAACAATTACCGTAACATTCCGGTGCGGTGGAGGTTTTTGTTGCGCGGGATGGTAATTCTCTTTGACATTAACTCCGGACTTTTCATGTCACAAAGAGTGTTTCTGAAGGCGTATTTATCGAATCATGGCCGCCTGAGCAACCGATGAAACAAAAAAACGGCGCCAACTGTCGCCAGTTGAAGCCGATGGAAAAATGTCGTGCAGACCGGGTTGACAACGTGGTTCCCAGCCGGTGTATATTGTCGGTCCTTGCTGTCTATATGGTGGAGGCGGCGGGAGTCGAACCCGCGTCCGAAAACCGTATTCCCGAGACTTCTACATGCATAGTCGGCGATTTGAGTCTCGCGTTACCTGGGGTCCGCCGACGACCCCCGGTGACGCCAGCCGCTTAAGTTTCATCCCGTAACTCGCGGCGGGTTACCGGACAATCCCGCTTGATCGGCGTTTCATCTCCGGCGAGCGGGCGCATCAGAGAGAAACGGGCAGCCTAGTTAGGCGGCCATTGCATAATCGTAATCTGCAAGTAAATTTAATTCCGACCTTTTTTACGAGGCCAGGTCGGCGCCTCGGCATGCGATCCCGGCAACACATGTCCCCGTCGAAACCGTGTCGCCCCCATCGGTGCTTCACTGTATATATCGTAATAAAATGCCGAAAAGTCAAGTCATGATGGGTAGTTATGTTTGTTCCCCCTTCCATATATCAGATGTTTCGCGCTGAAAAAAGTTCCAATAATGATGCCGCCGGCCGCCCGGGAGGCCGCATCACTCGTCGTCCTCCGGATTGATGTTGACGGCATAGGTTTTTTGTTCTATCGGGGTTTTCGCGAAATAATCGCGGTGTATCTTCTTCACCTCCCGGCCGAGCAGCACGAGCGCAAGGAGGTTCGGCAGGGCCATGAGGGCGTTCATCACATCCGAGAACGTCCACACCGTCTCGAGCCGTGTCACCGCCCCGATGAAAACGAACGCGATAAAAACGATGCGGTAGAACTTGATGAATGACAGGCCGAAGATGTATTCGATCGATATTTCCCCGTAATAGCTCCAGCCGAGAATGGTTGAATAGGCGAAGACGGCGAGCGCGATGGCGGTGAGATAATCCCCGATACTCGAATTGAGCAGAACATTGAAACTGGCGGCTGTCAGTTTCGGGCCCGTCAGGTCACCGTCCATGGTCTGGGACATGATGATGACGAAGCCGGTCATGGAACAGACCACGAGCGTGTCGATGAATGTCTGGGTCATGGAGACCAGCGCCTGTGTGACCGGGTGATCCGTTCGTGCGGCGGCGGCGGCGATGGGCGAGGAGCCCTGGCCGCTTTCGTTGGAAAGAAGGCCCCGTGCGAGGCCGAACCGCATGGCCTCCTTGACGCCTGCTCCGACAAGACCGCCGAATACGGCCTGTCCCGTGAATGCATGCATGAAGATTGTTTTGATCGTGACGGGCAGGAGGCCGATGTTGAGAATGATCGCCGACATGCCGGCCAGGAGATAGAATACGATCATGACCGGGACCAGGACCTGTGTCACCCTGCCGATGGATTTGATGCCTCCGAGAATGACGGCGCCGGCAAAGAATGCGATGATGAGTCCCGTAATCCAGTTGGGAACGCCGAACGCGCCGTTGATCGCCTCCGCGACGGAATTGGACTGGATCATGTTGCCGGTTCCGAAGGCCGCCACACTGGCGAAAACGGCGAATGCAACGGCGAGCCATTTGCTTTTCAGGCCGCGCTCGATATAGAACATGGGACCGCCCGCCGCGGAACCGTCGCTCTGCACGGTGCGGTACCTGATGGCGAGCACCGCTTCGGAATATTTCGTGGCCATGCCCACCAGACCGGTAATCCACATCCAGAACATCGCACCGGGTCCGCCGGTCGCCACGGCCGTCGCCACTCCGGCTATGTTTCCCGTACCGACCGTGGCCGCCAGCGCGGTCATGAGCGCCTGGAAATGGGAGATGTCACCGGGGCTCGCGTCGTCGTGCGGCGGCATGAAGATCATGCGCAGCGCCCGGAACAGGTGCCTGAACTGCACCCAGCCGAGAATGCTCGACAGATACAGCCCCGTACCGATCAGGGCGATCATGAGGGGGATGCCCCAGAGGAAATTCGATATGCTCGTGAGAACCGCGTGAATGAATTGCAAAGGCGCCTCCAGAGATTATGAATGCGGCGATAGTATATTTCGTATCTTCGTTGAATCCTGCTAGTTCTTCTTCAGGCCTTCCTCGATAGAGGGCGGAAATCCCTCGAGAACGACGTTTCGATTATAATTGATGCTGTCAACGAGAACGATATGAAAGCCGATGAGGGATATGAACGGTCGGGTGATGTCTCCGGGTTCGAGACCCTCGATCGCCTCGACGAACGATGGAAGCATCATGTCCGGTGTCTGCCACACCATCCATCCGTCGGTTTCGCGGATGAGATCGTTGACCCCGTCCGCCGCCAGAACATCCGTGAATTCTACGCCTTCGAGAAGACGCCCGCGCATGCCGGACAGGGTATCGAGGACCGCGAGGGTGTCCTGCCTTCCCGGTGTGAGCATGAAGAGGATGTGCCGGGCGCGGCGGGTGTCTCCGCGGATGCCCAGGAGCTTGATGATGTGATAGCCGAACTGTGTCTTCACCGGTCCCCGTATTTCCCCGGTTTCCATGGAGAATACCGCCTTAGAAAAGGGCTCGACCATATCACCGAACGAGAAATATCCGAGATCGCCTCCGGTTTTGTCCGCTCCCGGTTCCTCGGAG
The DNA here is from genome assembly GCA_964400815.1 of uncultured bacterium. Lineage (GTDB taxonomy): Bacteria > Latescibacterota > Latescibacteria > Latescibacterales > Latescibacteraceae. The sequence continues at coordinate 3,747 of CAYNWJ010000033.1, read as the reverse complement.
AATGTGCGGGCCAGATCGGCGAAATCCTTTCCGTTGTGCGCCTTTTCGAGGCAGTCGAGGGCGCGTGATCTGACTTCCCGTTCGCGGTCGGGGGAAATGCGCGCCTCCATCATGACCTGGCGCAGGCGGAACTGAAAGGGTTCACCCTCATTCCGGGCGCGGGCCGGAAAGAATCCCGCTGCCAGGCAGCAGAGCACGAAAAGCGCGAGTGAAATACTCGGGAATCGCATGATCATCGAACCTTTACAGGTTTGTACGTCGGACACTCGGAATTCCAAATATACGCTTATCGAAAGGCAAGCGCAAAAACATATCTTTCGAAAAAAATGATACCGTTACTTCCTCCTCCTTTATATATTCATTCATAATCCGTTGAAAGACGGATCATGATCGACCCCGGCATTTACGGGCCCGAAGTCATGTGTGGTTCATGAGGTATGCGAAGAACTTTTCATTCACTATTTCAATGCTGTGTATTCGAAGGGGGAGTGCTGCATGAAACGAACAACATTTGCTGTGCTGCTGGTTCTGCTTGTGGCCTCGATGGCTGCATCCGTTCGCGCCGATGACCTTGTTCTCGAGCCGTTCACCTATACCGAGGATTTCGAGACGCGTGAACTGTCGGCGTGGGCGGCCTATCCCCTCTGGCAGGATACCGCCTACGATCCGAATTTCCGGGTCAACGAACTGGTGCCAGGGGACCCGAACATCTCCATCGCCCAGATCGTGACGCCCTATACCAACGTGGACAATTACGCTGGTGCGCAGAAAGAGCTGGATATGTACCTGGCGCCCGGCGCCACGATCAGCCTCCGGTATTATTTGAAGACACAGCTCAAGCCATCCTTCTTCAAGGTTCGTCTGGCGGCGGGACCCGACGGCAAGCTCGACGTCACCGTGCCGGACCCGAAGACCAACACCTGGGTGAACCTGACGGTCGGTTATGATGATTTCATCCGGGAAAACCCCGCCGTCGCCGGCAAACAGCAGATCAAGGTGAACGCCATAGCGACACTCGCGAAGTTCCCCGATGGCGATCCGGCGATGCCGATCTATTTCGGCCTCGACGATATCGAATTCGAGGGATACCGGGCCATGGCGTTCAAGTTCCTCGAGCCGAAGATGCACAAGCTCAGCGAATGGAAACCATACATCCCCGACAGGCACTATGCGCGGGGTGAAACCCTTACGCTCCGTGGCGAGTGGCCGCTGGATGCGCGAAAGGTCACCATCTCGGTCGCCGATTACACCTCTCCCGGCGAGATACTGCTCTCCGACAACCTGAAAAAGCGGGGCGGCGAGTGGACGTTTTCCACGGCGCTCGAGTATCCAGAGGGTCTCTATATCGCCCGTCTGACCGCATGGGACGGGGACGACAAGCTATCGGAAACACCCTTCACCATCTATGTCGCTCCCGCGGGGATCGGCGGAACGCACCCGCGTCTGTGGTTCGACGACCAGAAGAAGGCCTGGGTCGAGGACCGGCTCAAAAGCGACCGGTTCAGCGAGGTTGACGAGGAAATCGTGGAAAGCGCCCGGCGCTCGCGGGAAAACCTCCCCCTCGAAAATATCGTCTTCGATATCGACCAGTTCCCCGAGGAGGACTGGATCGCGACGCTGGGCGCATGGTCGAGCGGCCGTATCGGCACCTGGCGGCGCGCCATTCATTCCAACGCCATGGCCTATGCATTCCATGGTGACCGCGAGGCGGGCGAATACGCCTCTGACGTGTTCGTCAAGATATCCGGATTCCCGTACTGGCTCCATCCCTGGATGGAAAACCGCGGGCGCCATATCTACTATCCCCTGGGAGAGATGGGAATGGACCTCGCCCTCGCCTATGATCTCCTGTACGATGTCATGGACGAGAGCGAACGGCGCATCTGCCGGGAGGCCATGTTCCGAAACATCGTGCTCGGCTGCCACAAGGGCTATGTCGAGGATGATCTGGTGACGAACAACACGTCGAACTGGGTAGCCCACATAACCGGCGGCTCCCTCATGTGCCAGGCGGTCATGTACGGCGACGGACCCGATGTGGCGAAGGTCGAGCCCTACTTCACCGGCGCGATCATGAAGGATTACGAGCTCATTCAATACTCGGTGGGCCGCGACGGCGGGTATGGCGAGGGATACGGCTATTACAACTTCTCCATGCTCTCCTGGTCGAAGAGCCTGCCGGCTGTGGAGAACGTGTTCAGGATCGACATGTCCGAGCGGCTCCACAAATCGTATACGGAGCTGATCTGGGCCGGGAACATCCATGAGAAGGAGACCTTCTATTTCGGCGATTCCAGCGGCGGACTCCGTCCCCTCACCAACTGGGCGTGGCTTCTCGACAAGTACAAGGACCCCATGCTCGGCTGGTTCTACAACTACATGAAAACCGAAGAGACCTTCATGGATGTCCTGTACGAGACGCAGGATGTTCCCCAACAGGACCCCTTCAACGAGAATCCCGTCCGCCTGTTCAGGGACGTGGGAACGACCGTGTTCAGGAGCGGCTGGGACGCCGACGATTTCATCTATGTTTTGCGAACGGGGCCGTTCGTGAACCACCAGCATCTGGACCAGGGCACATTCTGGCTGTCCGGCGAGGGAACGCTCTTCATAGAGGAACGTCACGGCAGCACCTATTACAACGATCCGAATTACCAGCCGTGGTATACACAGCCGGTGGCCCATTCGACCATTCTCATCGATCACAATCACCAGAGCCAGCGGGTGGGCGATACGCTGTGGCATGTCGAGGGGTTCCACGACCACGCCTTCGTGACGCACTTCCTGGACGGTGAAGACGCCTCGTTCGTGTCCGGAGACATCGGACGCCTGTACTGGGGCAAGGTGGAAAGCATCAAGCGCAATGCGCTCTATCTCAAGCCGGATGCCGTGCTGATGGTCGACACCATCGTTCCCGACGAACCGGATGTGGACGTTACACTGCTCTACCAGACCCATCATCTCCACGATATTCACGCCGGCGGTGATGTTTCCACCATCGAAAAGGACGGGAACACGCTCACCATCGATCATATCCATCCCGAACACATGACCGTGACATCCGTCGAAACTCCCCATTATCTCTATACGCTCCAGCGTCAGCGCCCCCTGGAAAAAGAGGGGATGCTGACGGTTACGGCCCGCACATCGGGAAATCCGCTGGTCATGGCGAACCTTCTCACAACATCGCCTTCGAACGCCCGCCCTTCCATCGAATCGTCGGTCGAAGAGGGCTGTGTCACCGGTTCCATCGACGGAACCATGTTCGTGATCAACACGCGGCCGGGACACATATACCAGATCCAGGGCGTGGTCACCGACGCGCTCATGGGAACGGGAAACCAGGGCGGCCTTCTCGCTGCAATGATGACAACGCTCACCATGGACGGCGGGCTCGTGATCGAAACCGACGATCCGGTCACCTGCGAGATCATGGGGTCGACAATCCGCTATTACAGTTGTGTTGAAACACGGGCGGCGATAGGAGCGTCTTCGGATCCTTCGCGAGTTACGGTCAACGGTTCCGAGGTGGACGATTTCACCTATGACGATGCCCGTGGTGCGGTGATCGTGACGCTTCCCGCCGGTGAGGGTTCGGTTGCCGTGGAGTGACGCACGGGGGATTGACGAGATAGGATTTACGGAAACCGCGCCAAAACAGTGGTGGTGATGCTTCATGAACAAGAGAAGAAAGAGCCTGGTCCCGGTGTGTCTCGCGGTGCTCGTGGCCGCCATGGCGCTCACCGG